>JALRKY010000033.1 GCA_023260985.1 Altererythrobacter sp.
GCCCGCCCAGCGTGCCGTCCGCGTTCACCAGCGGGAGCTTCTCCACCTTGTGCCGCGCCCCAGTCGCGACGTGTTCCGGTTTCAGCTGCAGGGGCCCAATGCCCTTGCGCTGCTGCAAGAGGTGGTCGAGGGCCAACTGCCCGAAATCAAGTTCTTCCATATCGGCGAATTCAAGATCGCGGGGCAGACCGTGCGCGCCCTGCGCCACGGCATGGCGGGCCGCCCAGGTTTCGAAATCTACGGTCCCTGGGACGCACAGGAAGCGGTGCGCGCCCGCGTCGAAGAGGTCGGTGTCGCCTATGGCCTGCGCAAGGCGGGCGCGCAAACCTATCCGACCGCTGCGCAGGAAAGTGGGTGGATGCCTCGCCCGTTCCCGGCGGTCTATATGGGCGACGCGATGAGGGACTTTCGCGAATGGCTGCCTGCCAAGTCGTTCGAGGGGGGCGCCTCGCTGGGCGGCAGCTTCGTCTCGAACAATCCGGAAGATTACTGCGTCGAACCCAATGAGCTTGGTTATGGGAAGATGGTGTGTTTCGAACATGATTTCATTGGGAGGGACGCCCTTCTGGCCAACAAGGGTGAGCAGCGGCGTACCAAGGTGACACTGGAATGGAACAACGAAGACGTGTTCGATGTCCTGCGCCGATCGATCGGGGCCGAGCGCCCGCGGACGAAATTCATTTCGTTGCCAGTGCCGATGTACGCGACTTTCGAGTATGACGAGGTGCGGATGGACGGGGTGCCGATCGGCGTGTCCCAATGGTCGTCCTACTCATCGAATGCTGGGGCGGTTCTGTCCACTGCGCTGATAGACAGTGACAAGGTAGCGATGGGCAAAGAAGTCACGCTGATGTGGGGCGAGCCCAATTCGCGCCGGCAAACCGTGGAAGAGCACGAGGTTGTCGGGATCCGCGCCAAGATCGCGCCGGTGCCTTATTTCGAAAAGTCCATCAAGAAGGACTGATTACAACGTTTCATCACACGGTACAAAGAAAACAAGAACAACGGAGAGGAAGATAAAATGAAGACAGCATTTTTTTCCGCGCTGCTCGGCGGTTCGATAGCCATCGCGGGCGCCGTATCGGCGGCTGAAAACCTGACCGCACACACCTCAGCACCCGGTGTCGCGGTACATCTGACCATCGCGCATCTGGCCGAGGTGGCCGCCGAACGCCAAATAGCCAATATCCAGATCACCCTTGGGCAGACCGGTGCGAACGCGACGCTCGCGGTGGCCGAAGGGAAGGCCGATATCGGAATTTGCCCCTTCGTCCTGCCCTTCCTGATGTCGAAGGGGATCGGCCCCTATGCCGCAATGGGCCCAGAAAAGGGTGCCGAACTGGCAGCCAATCTGCGCATTCTCTACCCCTACTCTTTTGGCGCTTATCTGCTCTACGCTTATGACACGCTTGGCGTTCAGGGATGGGATGACCTCGCAGGTCGCCGCATCCTGAATGGCCCGCCGCGCGGCGGCGCCACCGCCGAGGCGCGTGGGCTGATCCAAGTGATTACGGGGCTTGAGGACGGAAAGGGTTACGAAGGTATCCAGAGCGACTGGTCTCAAATGGCCACGACCATCACCGAAGGCAGCTCGGACGTGGCGCTTCTTCCAGAATTCGTGCCCTCGGATCGCCCGCTGCAGGCGCTGTCGGCTGGCAAGATGACGTTCTGGTCGATCCCGAAGAACATCTACGAAGGGGAGGCGGTGCAGAAAGTGCTGGCCGCTCCTGGATCGGCCCCGATCGAGTTCACACTTGAACAGATGCAGACACTTGGCGAAAATGCCACTATCGTATCCGAGGACGGCATCTTCCGGACCCGCGGCACGGTAGGAGGCAACTGTGTCAACGCATCGATGGACGAGGAGCTGGCCTATCAGCTGACCAAGGCCCATATCGAAACGCTGGATGCGATCTATGCCAAGGCGCCTTATGCCCGCAATATTGGTCTGGAGGCGCTTGGGGCCCGCGAATCCGCCATGTGCGGCCCAAATCCCGTCAAATACCACCCCGGCGCGGCGCGGGCATGGCAGGAAGCAGGTTACACCTTGCCCGATTGCGCGAAGTAAGGCCTTCTGACCGAAGACGGGCCAGACCGGCCCGTCTTTGCCATGCAACAGGGGATTGAGGCTGAACGCAATGGACGACCCGGCTAGTCCACCGCAGGGGGCGCAATCGATAAAGCTGGTGTACTTTCTGGCCTTTGCGCTGGTCTTGGCGGGCATGGTGAACTCGACTCCGTCGATCCCCGGTTGGGACGAGCTTTGGCGAACGGTCCTCAATGCGCCCGCCCTCGTGGTCAGGCGGTTTCCCTATGAGATTTTTTATCCCATCGTCTTCGCCTGGATGATGCTGCTCGTGGTTCTGACCAGTTCGATCCAGCAGCGCTGGCGGGGGCGCGCGCCCGCCTGGCAATGGGCCGGGCTGTCCATGGACGTGGCGCTGATTGTCTCTGCGCTTGCGATCTCGGTCACTTATCTAGTCGAAAACGAGGCGGTTTGCCTGCTTGACGTACTTAGCGGTGAGCGCGCGGCCCTGATCGAGCGCGCCCTGAAAGCCGAACAGGATATTGCAATTTCGCTTGGATTGCCGGCGCCAACCAGCATCGAAAACCCGCAATGCCTCGCCAATACCGGCGGATGGCTTGTACTGATCATTGGGCTTGCGGGGGTGGTCTTCCTGGCCTACAACGTCGAGATATGGGGTTTCCCGCTTGTCATCGTCTCGATCCTGCTGGCGTTCTATGCGCTGGCGACCGTGCTGATCTGGTATTTTTTTGGCTCGGAAGGGATGAACAAATACCTCATTACCGCGCTGGGCGGCGAGCCGCGCCAACTGAGCGACGGACGCTCACGAATCCATGACATCCTGATCAATCAGGGCTCGGGGTTGTTGGGCCAGTTCCTGCACATCATGCTAAACACGGTCTTTCCCTATATCGTTCTGGGCGCGCTGCTGGCCGTCTCGGCCGGCGGCAAGACACTTATCAAGGTGGCGTTCCTGTGGACACGAAAATTGCGCGGCGGTCCGGCCCATGCGGCGATTGTCGCCTCGGCGATGTTCGGGACCACCACCGGCACACCGGTGGTAAATGTGCTGGGCACCGGCGTTCTGACCATACCTATGATGATCAAACGCGGGTTTTCCAAGACCTATGCCGGCGGGATCGAGGCTGCGGCCTCCTCGGGCGGGCAGATCATGCCGCCGATCATGGGCATCGCTGCCTTCGTACTGGCCGCGATGACCGGCGTTCCCTATCGGGAGGTCGCCATTGCTGCGACAATCCCGGCTTTGGCCTATTTCTTCTGTATGTTCCTGTCGGTTATGTTCCAGTCGCGCAAACAGGGCATCGAGGCGGTCGGTGAGGTTTCCGACGACATGCGCCTGACCACAAGCGATCGCATCCACCTGCTGCAGATTGCGCTGCCGTTACTCTTGATCATCGTGTTACTGCTGGTGTCCAAGGATGCGATCGGCTGTGATCCCCTGTCGCAGCTGCTGGGCGCCGAGATAGTGCAAGTCGGCAACAGCTGCCGCGCCACGGAACTGCCCTGGATTATGCAGCTGGTGCAGAATTCGGTGGGCGACGCCGGCAGCGTGGGCTGGTGGGCGGCGATCCTGCTGGCCGGGCTTTTGTTCATCGATCCCGATTTCCGCAACAAGCCGCAGCTTCTGGCCGATGCACTGGCCGATGCCGGCGTTACGATCTCGACGCTCTACCTGATGTTCCTTGCGGTTTCGGTGATCGATGTCAGCCTCAACCTGACCGGGCTCGCCAATTTCGTTGCGCTGGATGTACTGGGTTGGCTGCGCGCTATCGATCTGGGGGGCTCGGCGCCGGTTATATTCAAGTTCGTGGCGCTCTTCGTGACCATGATCCTTGCGGTTCTGCTGGGCATGGGAATGCCGGCCGTACCCGCCTACATAAACGCCGCCCTGCTGATGGGGCCCTTGCTGATCGGCCTCGGGGTCGCCCATTTTACGGCGCATATGTTTATCTTCTACTTTGCCTGCGCCAGCGCCATCACGCCGCCTGTTGCGGTGGCGTCATATGCCGCCTCGACCATTACCCGAGCGGATCCAATCGCCACCAGCTTTTCGGCGGTACGCTCGGGCGTGGTGATGTTCGTGATCCCCTTCGTCTTTGCCTTTTATCCCGAGATCCTGCTGGTTCCAGCGGCGGTGCTGAACCCCGACACCATGGCCGGCGCACCGCGATATCTGCCCGGCTATGACGGCGATATCCAAATCGGCCCGCTGGCGTGGCTTATCGGGCGGCTTGTGGTTGCGCTCTACCTGCTGGCCAGTGCGCTTTCGCGTTTCGACATGGACAGGCTGCCCTATTGGGAAATCGGCACGCGGCTGGCGCTGTCGCTCTTGATCATGTCGGCCGATCCCTGGACCCATGGCCCATCCCTCGCCGCTGCGGTGGCTCTGCTAGTGCGAGCCCGTATTCTGTTCACCTCCCACTCCGCGCAATAGGAGATCCCAAATGCGATACATCGTCGGACAGACAACCCATGGCACGGCGGTTTTTCTCCTGACCGAACGAGGCGCGGTCAACCTGAGCGCACTCGACCCCAGGGTCGGTCCCGATCTCGCGAGTCTTATAAGCGCGTGCATGACTGCGGCTGAGATCACGGCCTTGGCAGCCGCAGGGCCGGCGATACCGTTGGCGTCGATCATAGCGGCGCTGCCGGTGCAATCGCCCGGGATGACCATTTGCCTGGGGCTCAATTATGTCGATCACATCAAGGAGGGCGGATACGATATCCCATCCTATCCGACGTTCTTCCTGCGTGGGCCAAGCTCCTTGATGCCGGCGGGAGCGCCGATGATACGGCCCGCTTGTTCCGAGCAGCTCGACTATGAGGCCGAATTGATGGTGATTGTCGGCAAGGGTGGCAAACACATCGCGCAGGCCGATGCGCTAAACCATGTATTTGGCTACACAATATTCAACGACGGTTCCGTCAGAGAGTATCAGCGCAAGACACATCAATGGACGGCGGGAAAGAATTTCGACGCCACTGGTGCGGTCGGCCCAATCGTCGTAACCCCGGACGAATTGCCGGTAGGCGCCGAGGGGCTGAAGATCGAAAGTCGGGTTGGCACCGAGATCCTGCAAAGCGCTAAGACATCGGACATGCTTTGGTCGGTGGCCCGCACCATCGAGGCGATCTCGGAATTCGCCACCCTGCGGCCTGGCGATTTGATCGCCATGGGCACTCCACCCGGGGTCGGCCATGCGAAGACACCGCCGCGCTGGCTGCGGTCGGGCGAAACCGTCGAGGTTGAAATCGAAGGGATAGGAATTTGCAGCAGCCCGGTGATCGACGAAACCAAGACACCTTCGGCTTAGGAAGGTCAACCAGGCCAGGGTGCGAGGCCCCGGCTTCAGCGGCCAGCGCTCTGTTGACATGAAAGGATTCTGCCGTGAGGCACGTGACGAGAGACAACCTTACAGAGGTTTTTGCTGAATATCTCGGCGAACAGACCGATCCGCGGGTTCGCGAAATCCTGACTGTGCTGGCCCAGCACCTGCATGATTTCGCGCGCGAGGTGAACCTGACCCACGAGGAATGGCGAAAGGGGCTCGAGTTCGTCGAATGGGCAGGCCGGATCACCACGCCAGAGCGCAACGAGTTCGTGCTGTTGTCAGATGTGCTTGGCCTGTCTTCGCTGGTCGACATGCTGCATTCGCGGCCGGACGCGACAAGCTCATCGGTGTTGGGCCCATTCCATGTCTCGAATCCACCACCCTTGGCTATAGGGGGCGACATGAAAGGCGATTTTGAAGGTATCATCCTGCTGGTTGAAGGCCATGTGCGCGACACCGCTGGCAACCCGATTGCCGGTGCGACGCTGGACATCTGGCAGACGGCGCCCAACGGGATGTATTCCAGCCAAGATCCTGATCAGGACATCCACTCCTTCCATGGCCTGATGAAGGCCGACCACAACGGCCGCTATGCGTTCACTACGGTTCGTCCGGTCAGTTATACTGTGCCCGACGATGGCCCGGTTGGCGAGATCCTGCGCGCTGCCGGTCGGCATCCCTGGCGCCCATCCCACCTGCATTTCATCGTCCAGGCCCCCGGACACCGCTCCTTGGTGACCGAGGTGTTCCCGGACGACGATCCCTACCTTGACGAGGATACGGTTTTCGGAGTTCGCGCGGACCTAGTGATACATTACACTGATCATCAACCACAGGATTTCCCCCACGGTTTTGCCTTGTCCGGGAAGGTGACTGAACGCTTCCTGAGAGCCGAATTTGATTTGGTCCTCGCCAAGGTCTAGATTTTTTAATCCACGATCGGCTTTGTCAGAGGAACTTTGCTTGAGGCAGGGCAGGGGGCGGACTAGCATCTGGTTATGACTGAACGCTCCCCCTTCAAGTACTTCAAAACCAATCCAGAGATCATCCGCCTGGCTGTGATGCTTTTTGTCCGATTCGCTCTGTCGCTGAGGAGCGTCAATGGTTTACTATGCGAACGGAGAC
>JALRKY010000069.1 GCA_023260985.1 Altererythrobacter sp.
CCATGACATCATTAAACCCTGTATTTACCGTCGGCGAAGGCATCAAGGCCAACGCCCCCGACGCGTTCGTCATCTGCATCACCAATCCTTTGGATGCCATGGTTTGGGCGCTGCGCGAATTTTCGGGCCTACCGCACAACAAGGTCGTCGGCATGGCCGGCGTGCTCGACAGCGCGCGCTTTGCAACCTTCCTCGCGTGGGAATTCGGCGTGAGCGTGAAGGACGTGAACGCCTTCGTGCTGGGCGGCCACGGAGATACCATGGTCCCCGTCACCGCCTACACCACCGTTTCGGGCATCCCGGTCGACGATCTCGTCAAGATGGGCCGTTCGACCAAGGAAAAGATCGACGCGATCGTGCAGCGCACCCGCAGCGGCGGCGGCGAGATCGTCGCCCTGCTCAAGACCGGATCGGCCTATTATGCGCCCGCCACCAGCGCGATCGCCATGGCCGAAGCCTATCTGGGCGACCAGAAGCGCATCCTTCCCTGCGCAGTGCACCTCACCGGCCAGTATGGCGTGGATGACCTTTATGTCGGCGTGCCGGTGGTGATCGGCGCTGGCGGCGCTGAAGAAGTGATCGAAATCGCGCTCGACGGCGAAGCCAAGGCGAACTTCCAGGTCAGCGTCGACGCGGTCAGGGAACTGCTCGAAGCGTGCAAGGGCATTGAGCCGTCGCTGGCTTGACCTCGATTCTATCCAATCTTCTCAGGAGAGACTGAATGTCCATCCTCGTAAACAAGAACACCAAGGTCATCACCCAGGGCATGACCGGCGACACCGGCACCTTCCACACCCAGCAGGCGCTGGCCTATGGTACGCAGATGGTTGCGGGCGTGACCCCCGGCAAGGGCGGCAGCACCCATATCGGCCTGCCGGTCTATGACACGGTGGCCGAAGCCAAGCACGCCACCGGCGCAACCGCTTCGTGCATCTATGTGCCGCCTCCGTTCGCCGCGGATTCGATCCTCGAAGCGATTGACGCCGAAGTCGAATTGATCGTCTGCATCACGGAAGGCATTCCGGTGCTCGACATGGTGCGCGTGAAGCGCGCGCTCTCGGGCTCGAAATCGCGCCTGATCGGCCCCAACTGCCCCGGCGTGCTGACCCCAGGCGAATGCAAGATCGGCATCATGCCCGGTTCGATCTTCAAGAAGGGCAGCGTCGGCGTGGTTTCGCGTTCGGGCACGCTGACCTATGAAGCCGTGCACCAGACCACCATAGTCGGCTTGGGTCAGACCACCGCAGTCGGCATCGGCGGCGACCCGGTGAACGGCACCAACTTCATCGACGTGCTCGACATGTTCCTGAGCGATGACGAGACCAAGTCGATCATCATGATCGGCGAAATCGGCGGCAGCGCCGAAGAGGAAGCCGCCGAGTTCATCAAGGAACAGGCGAAGAAGGGCCGCAAGAAGCCGATGGTCGGCTTCATCGCAGGCCGCACGGCGCCTCCGGGCCGCCGCATGGGCCATGCCGGTGCGATCGTGTCGGGCGGCCAGGGCGGCGCCGAAGACAAGATCGCGGCGATGGAAGCGGCGGGCATCCGCGTCAGCCCCTCGCCATCCGAACTCGGCACCACGCTCGACGCGCTGCTGAAGGAACTCGCCTGACACGCCTCCTCCCCGGAGAATTGTAATGGGTAACGAAAGCCACGATTTCCTGCCTGAGCTCGGCGACCAGGACGGCCCGCAGCCCGGCCCCAGCTGGGGCAATCCGCGCTGGCTGGATGCCGTGTCGGATGCGGGCGCGGACCTGACTGCCGCGCTCGACCCCACACAGCTCAAGGCGGCGGTGAAGGAAGCGGCGGCAAAGGCCGGCAAGCCCGTCGATCCCAAGGCGATCGAGCAGGCGGCGGCGGATTCGATCCGCGCAATGCTGCTGGTGCGGCTCTATCGCGTGCGCGGGCACATGGCGGCCGATCTCGACCCGCTGGGCCTGCATGCGCACAACATGCCCGAAGACCTCTCGCTCGAATGGCATGGTTTTGCCGGCCAGGAAGACCGCGAAGTCTATGTCGGCGGGGTATTCGGCTTCGAATGGGTCAAGGTGCGCGACCTCTATGACGCGCTGCGCCGCACCTATTGCGGCAAGGTCGGCCTAGAATACATGCATATCGCCGACACCGAAGAGCGGCGCTTCCTGCAGGACAAGTTCGAAAGCCCGGGCGAAACGATCCAGTTCACCGACGAGGGCAAGCGCGCCATCCTGGGTGCTGTGATCCGCGGCGAGCAATATGAGGAATTCCTCGCCAAGAAATATGTCGGCACCAAGCGTTTCGGGCTCGACGGTGGCGAATCGATGATCCCCGCGCTCGAAGCGGTGATCAAATATGGCGGCGCCAACGGCGTGCGCGAGATCATCTACGGCATGGCGCACCGCGGGCGCCTCAACGTGCTCGCGAACGTTATGGGCAAGCCTTACAAGGTGATCTTCCACGAATTCTCGGGCGGCAGCGCCAACC
Source organism: Altererythrobacter sp. (assembly GCA_023260985.1). Classification (GTDB taxonomy): domain Bacteria; phylum Pseudomonadota; class Alphaproteobacteria; order Sphingomonadales; family Sphingomonadaceae; genus Erythrobacter. Next base: position 2,464 of record JALRKY010000069.1, read on the forward strand.
CCGACGAAGTCGGCGGCTCGGGCGATGTAAAGTATCACCTCGGCACTAGCACCGATCGCGACTTCGACGGTATCGAAGTGCACATGTCGCTCGTGCCCAACCCTTCCCACCTCGAAGCGGTGGATCCGGTGGTTCTGGGCAAGGCGCGCGCGCAGCAGGCGATCCGCGACGACCTTTCGAAGCACGAGCAGGTACTGCCTGTGCTGATCCACGGCGACGCGGCATTTGCCGGCCAGGGCGTGGTGTGGGAATGCCTCGGCATGTCGGGCGTACCCGGTTACAACACCGGCGGCTGCCTGCACTTCATCATCAACAACCAGATCGGCTTCACCACCGCACCCAAGTTCTCGCGCGGGTCGCCCTACCCGTCCGACGTTTCCAAGGGCGTCCAGGCGCCGATCCTGCACGTCAATGGCGACGATCCGGAAGCGGTGACCTTCGCCTGCAAGCTGGCGATCGACTATCGCCAGACCTTCAAGCGCGACGTCGTGATCGACATGTGGTGCTATCGCCGCTTCGGCCACAATGAAGGCGACGAACCGAAATTCACTCAGCCACTGATGTATGACGCGATCCGCCAGCATCCCAAGGTGAGCTCGATCTATGCCGACCGGCTGATCGAGGAAGGCGTGATCGAGAAGGGCTATGCCCCCAGGCTGCGCGAGGAATTCGTCGCGCTGCTTGATGAGGAATTCGAGGCCGCCAAGAGCTACCAGCCCAACCATGCCGACTGGTTCGGCGGACGCTGGGCCGGGCTCAACAAGCCGCTCGATCCCGAAGGCGCGCGCCGCAATGTCGAGACCGCGATCGAAAAGAAGCTGTTCGACAGCATCGGACGCACCATCACTACGATCCCGGACGATCTTGAAGCGCACAAGACGCTGCGCCGCGTGATCGACGGCCGCGCCGAAATGTTCAAGGACGGTGACGGCTTCGACTGGGCCACCGCCGAAGCGCTCGCCTTCGGCAGCCTCGTGACCGAAGGCTTCGGCGTGCGCCTGTCGGGCCAGGATTCGGGCCGCGGCACCTTCAGCCAGCGTCACGCAGTGTGGGTCGACCAGAAGACCGAGGCCAAATACATCCCGCTGTGCCAACTGCCGCATGGCAAGTTCGAAGTCTATGACAGCCCGCTCAGCGAATATGGCGTTCTCGGCTTCGAATACGGCTTCGCGATGGCCGATCCCAAGACGCTGGTGCTGTGGGAAGCGCAATTCGGCGACTTCGCCAATGGCGCGCAGATCATGATCGACCAGTTCATCGCCAGCGGCGAAGCCAAATGGCTGCGCGCCAACGGGCTGGTGCTGCTGTTGCCGCACGGATACGAGGGCCAGGGGCCGGAGCACAGCTCCGCCCGGCTCGAGCGTTTCCTGCAGCTGTGCGCGAACGACAATATCCAGGTCTGCAACATCACCACCCCGGCCAATTACTTCCACGTGTTGCGCCGACAGATGCTGCGCCCCTTCCGCAAGCCGCTGGTCATCATGACTCCCAAGAGCCTGCTGCGCCATCCGAAGGCGAAGAGCAGCGCCAGCGAGTTCATGGGCGAACAGCACTTCATGCGGATCAAGTCGGACCTCAAGTCGATCGATGACAAGAAGGTCCGCCGCCTGGTGCTGTGCAGCGGCAAGGTCAGCTACGAGCTGATGGAAAAGCGCGACGAGGAAGGGCTCGAAGACGTCTCGATCGTCCGGATCGAGCAGCTCTATCCCTTCCCCGGCGAGCCGCTTGCCGCGCGCCTCAAGCGCATGACCGGCCTCGAAGAGGTGATCTGGTGCCAGGAAGAACCGCGCAATAATGGCGCATGGTTCTTCGTCGAAAGCCAGATCGAGCAGGCGCTGAGCGACGCCGGGCATGACGGCATGCGGCCGCGCTATGCGGGGCGCGATGCCTCCGCTTCGCCGGCCACCGGCCTCGCCAAGCGCCACCAGGAACAGCAGGAAGCCCTTGTGGCTGCCGCGCTGGGGCTGGACGGCAAAGCCAATTCAACCAAATCTTCCAAGAAGAAGGCCTGAGGAAACAAGCACATGGCCACTGAAGTCAAAGTTCCCGTCCTGGGTGAATCGGTCACCGAAGCCACTGTCGGCGAATGGCTCAAGCAGCCCGGCGAAGCGGTTGCGGCAGACGAACCGATTGCCAGCCTCGAGACCGACAAGGTCGCGATCGACGTGCCTTCGCCGGTCGCCGGCGTAATGGGCGAACACAAGGCCGCGGTTGGCGACACGGTCGAAGTCGACGCAGTCATCGCGCTGATCGAGGCAGGCAGCGGCGCTGCAGCCAAGCCCGCCGCAGCCAAGGAAGCTGCGCCCGCCCCCGCCGCCGCCAAGGAAGAACCCGCCGCGAGCGGCGACACGGTGACGATGTCGCCTGCGGTGCGCCGCGCCGTGCTGGAACACGGTGTCGATCCGACCACGATCAAAGGCACCGGCAAGGACGGGCGCCTGACTAAGGAAGACGTGCTGGCCGCGGCCAAGGCCAAGGAAACCGCCCCCGCGGCTGCGCAGGCCACCGCACCCTCGCCCGCTCCGGTCGCTGCTACTGCAGCCCCGGGCCGCAATACCGAGCGCGTGAAGATGACGCGCATGCGCCAGACCATCGCCAAGCGGCTCAAGGGCGCGCAGGAAAATGCGGCGCTGCTCACCACCTTCAACGATGTCGATATGTCGGCGGTGATCGAAGCGCGCAACAAGTACAAGGACCTGTTTGCCAAGAAGCACGACGTGCGGCTGGGCTTCATGGGCTTCTTCGCCAAGGCGGCCTGCCTCGCGCTGAAGGATGTCCCTTCGGTCAACGCCTACATCGAAGGCGATGAGATCGTCTATCACGACTATGTCGACATCTCGGTCGCGGTTTCCGCCCCGAACGGCCTCGTGGTGCCGGTCGTGCGCGATGCCGACAAGAAGAGCTTCGCCCGGATCGAGAAGGACATTGCCGACTTCGGCCAGCGCGCCAAGGAAGGCACGCTGACCATGGAAGACATGAGCGGCGGCACCTTCACCATCTCGAATGGCGGCGTGTTCGGCTCGCTGATGTCGACGCCGATCATTAACCCGCCGCAGAGCGCCGTGCTGGGCCTCCACCGCATTGACGAACGCCCAGTGGTCGTGAACGGCGAGATCGTGATCCGCCCGATGATGTATATCGCGCTGAGCTATGACCACCGCCTGATCGACGGGCGCGAGGCGGTGACTGCGCTGAAGATCATCAAGGAAGCGATCGAAGACCCGACGCGGATGCTGATCGATTTGTAGAAACCACATTTTCTTCCGTTCGGGCTGAGCCTGTCGAAGTCCTGTCCTTCTTCAGGACCGACGGAAAAAAGGAAGTACGGCCCTTCGACAGGCTCAGGGCGAACGGAGATTGGAATGGCTGACCATTCATACGACTACGACGTCCTTGTCATCGGTGCCGGCCCCGGCGGCTATGTCGCGGCGATCCGCGCGGCGCAACTGGGCCTGAAGGTAGCCTGCGCGGAAGGTCGCGCGACATTGGGCGGAACCTGCCTCAATGTCGGCTGCATCCCGTCGAAGGCGATGCTGCACGGTTCGGAGAAGTATGAGGAGGCCGCGAACGGCACTCTCGCCCGCTACGGCGTGAAGCTGAGGAAGGTTGAACTCGACCTCGGCGCGCTGCTGGCCGACAAGGCCGACGCGGTGAAGGGGCTGACCGGCGGGATCGAGTTCCTGTTCAAGAAGAACAAGGTCGATTGGCTTAAGGGCTATGGCACGTTCAAGGACGCGCACACCGTCACCGTTGATGGTAAGGATTACACCGCAAAGGATGTGGTGATTGCCACCGGTTCCTCGGTCACTCCCCTGCCCGGCGTCGAAATCGACAACGACAAGCACATCGTGGTGGACAGCACCGGCGCACTCGAACTGCCCAAGGTGCCCAAGAAGATGGTCGTGATCGGCGGCGGCGTGATCGGGCTCGAACTCGGCAGCGTGTGGCGCCGCCTCGGGGCGGAAGTCACCGTGGTCGAGTTTCTCGACCAGCTGCTGCCCGGCATGGACATGGATATCCGCAAGGAAGCCGCGAAGATCTTCAAGAAGCAGGGCATGACGCTCAGGCTCTCAACCAAGGTCACCGGCTGCACCGTAAAGGGCAAGAAGGCCACGCTCACGCTCGAACCAGCCGCGGGGGGCGAAAGCGAGACGCTTGATGCCGATTGCGTGCTCGTTTCGATCGGGCGCAAGCCCAACACCGAAGGGCTGGGTCTCGAGAAGATAGGGCTCGAGCTCAACCAGCGCGGCCAGATCGAAACCGACCATGACTTCCGCACCAAGGTGGCCGATGAAAATGGGGCTGTGTGGGCGATCGGCGACGTGATCCCCGGCCCGATGCTTGCGCACAAGGCCGAGGATGAAGGCATCGCCGTCGCTGAAAACATTGCTGGCCAGACCGGCATCGTGAACCACGATGTGATCCCGGGCGTGGTCTACACCTGGCCCGAATTTGCAGGCGTGGGCCTGACCGAAGAACAGGCTAAAGAGCGCGGCGCGGTGAAAGTCGGCAAATTCCCGATGATGGCCAACAGCCGTGCCAAGACCAATCACGAGCCCGAAGGCTTCGTGAAGGTCATCGCCGATGCCGAAACGGATCGCGTGCTGGGCGTGTGGTGCATCGCATCGGTCGCAGGCACGATGATCGCACAGGCGGCGCAGGCGATGGAATTCGGCGCCACTAGCGAGGATATCGCCTATACCTGTCATGCCCACCCGACGCATTCCGAAGCGATCAAGGAAGCGGCGATGGCGGTGCAAGGGAAGCCGATCCACATCTAGCGAATTCGCGTTTGATTGCGCCCGCTTGGCTGCCTAAGATCGACAGCCGAGGGGGAGTTTGCCTTGGCCTATCCGAAACTGACTGACGAGCCCGGTGCGCTGGCGACCGCCGCCGCAATACGCGCTGGCGAGATGAGCCCACACGAAGCGGTGGAAGACGCCATCGCCCGGATCGAGCATCTCGACGTGCATGTGAACGCGGTGGTCGTGTGCGATTTCGAACGCGCGATTGCGACCGCAAAGTCGATGGACAAGCATAAGCCGGGAACGAAGCAGCCGCTGTTTGGCGCTCCGATGACGATCAAGGAAAGCTTCGACATAGCGGGGCTGCCCACTTGCTGGGGCCACCCGCCGCATCGGGACAATATCGCGCAGCGCGACGCGAAGGTCGTCAGCCGCCTGAAGGCGGCGGGCGTGGTGTTCCTGGGCAAGACCAACGTCCCGATCGACCTTGCCGACTGGCAGAGCTTCAATGCGGTCTATGGCCGCACCAACAACCCGCACGACCATACCCGTTCGCCGGGTGGATCGTCCGGCGGTTCGGCGGCCGCGGTTGCGAGCGGCATGGTGCCTTGCGAATATGGCACCGATATCGGCGGATCGGTGCGCGTTCCCGCTCATTTCTGCGGCGTGTGGGGCCACAAGACCAGCTGGGGCCTCGTCAGCAAGCATGGCCACGATCACCCGCTTATGGCGGGCAAGGACGCGCATGACGGTGCGCTTTCGATCGCAGGGCCGCTTGCGCGCAATGCCGAAGATATCGAGATTTTGCTGCGGCTGACGGCGCAGTTCCCGCTGCACGAAAGCAAGAAGCCGCTGAAGGATTGCCGCATTCTTGCGCTGCTCGACCATCCCTCGAGCCCGATCGACGGCAGCGTGCGCGGCCCGACTGAAGCTGCGCTTGCGGCGCTTGAAGCAGCCGGTGTGCGGGTGGACCACAAGAGCGACCTGGTGCCCGATCTCGCCATGCAGCATGACGATTACCTGCGAATGCTCAACGTGGCGATGGCGCGCGGCATGCCCTCGCCCGATGGCAAGCGTGCCACGGCGACCGACTGGTTCGACCTGCTCGACAAGCAGGCGCGCAACGAACTGGCATGGGAGCAGGTATTCGAAGCCTATGACTTCGTGCTCGCGCCCCCTGCCCCCGTCCTCGCCGTGCCGCATCGCGACGAGGCGGTGTTCCGGGGAACCCTCTCGATCGATGGGCACGACGAGCCGGCCGCAGGCGGGCTCGCATGGGCCGGGCTGGCGACTTTCCCCAATTTGCCTTCCACTGTCCTTCCCATCGGCAGCAGCATGGTGGGCGGCAGCGAATTGCCTTGTGGCATGCAAGTGATAGGGCCGCGCTGGCGCGACCTCGATTGCATCGCCGCCGCTCGCAGCATCGACGCGATCGTCAACTCTTAAGCTTCAAAGGAAAATTAATGGCGCGCCCACTGCTCATGCAGCGCTTTGCCAAATGGCATATCTGGCTCGGCTGGCTGGTCGGCTTTCCAATCCTGATGTGGATGGTGACCGGCCTGTTTATGGCGGCGCGCCCGATCGAGGAAGTGCGCGGCAATCACTTGGTCCTGGAGCAACCGGCTGAGGCCCTGGTGCTGCCCGGCAGTTCGCTGGCAAGCCCGGAATTCCCGATCCGCGAAATGCGTGCAGTCATGCAGGACGGGCGGGCAGTTGCGATCCTCACCGGCATGGATGGCAGCGTGCGCCGGGTCGACATGACCAGTGGCGGCGCCCTTCCCTCGCTCACGGCCAGCGATGCGCGGCGCATCGTGGCCCAGCGGATCGACGGCGGCGACAAGGTACTGAGCGTCACTGCATTCGAGGCGTCCGAAGTGCCGTTCGACTTCCGCCGCGAAATGCCAGTATGGCAGGTCGCGCTTGAGGGCGGCACGCATGTCTATGTCGGCCGCGATACGGGCCAGATCGAAGCGGTGCGCACGAGCTGGTGGCGCGCCTTCGATTTCATGTGGGGGCTGCACATCATGGACCTCCAGACCCGCGAGGACACGAGCCACCCGATCCTGATCCTGTTCGCCATACTGGGCCTGGTCGGCGCGCTGCTCGGCTGCGTGCTGATGTTCCGGCGGCGCAAGGCGCGCGTAACTGCATGAACGGTGCTGAAGTCCTGACTCCGCTGCTTGACGGGCTCGACATACTGGGACTGGCGATTTTCGCGCTAACCGGCGCGCTACTGGCGGCCAAATTGCGCCAGACTTTCGTGACGATGGCCTTCTTCGCGCTCGTGACCGGCGTCGGCGGCGGCACTGTACGCGACCTGCTAATCGGGGCGCCGGTGTTCTGGATGACTGACCCGTGGGTGGCGGCGATTTGCCTTGCCACCGCACTGATCGCCTGGTTCACGCCAACCCGCTGGTGGGAAGGGAAACTGCTCGACTATGCCGACGGTGCGGGCCTCACCGCCTATGCCGTCATCGGCAGCGCCAAGGCGTTATCATATGGGGTACCGCCGGTTCCCGCCGCGCTGATGGGGGTGATCACCGGCTGCGTCGGCGGGATCATCCGCGATGTCGTCGCCGGGCGCCCATCGATCATCATGCGGCCGGAGCTTTACGTTACGGCTGCTGCCGTCTCCGCCGCGCTCACTGCTGGCGGGATGGCGCTGGGGATCGCAAACCCGCTGGTGTGGGGGGCGGCCTTCCTGTCAGGCTTTGCCGTTCGCAGCGCGGCGATCCGCTGGCAGATCGCCCTGCCCAGCTATCACGAATCCGCCGAGAACTGACGTACCGGCTCAGTTGCCGGGTGATTCCGCCATCCCGTAGCGGTCATCCCCGCCGTCCTGGAGATCGCCGTCGATCGGCCCACCCGGATAGGAGGGAAGCTGCTCGGCGCGTTCGCCGGTCGCCGGTTGGGCGCCACGATCCACATTGGCCCAAGCGGCGCGATAGCGGTCATCGCTATGCTGGTTGCCCTGCACGGGCTCCGCAGCCGCGAAACCGTCGCCATAATCGACGGTGTCGATCCGGCCATCCGCGCCGATCTGGCAAGTAAAGCGGTCGCCGTTGAAGATCGTGCCGGTCACGCGCCAGCCGTCGCCGCTTCGGTCGACGCTGTCCACGCTGTCGATCCGCACATCGCGTTCGATTTCGGCGACGCACATGTCGACCGCGCCGTCGATGCCGCGCCCGCCGGTAGAGCGGCGGGTGTCGCGCCGGTCGCGATAGTCCTGGCGCTCGTAGCGGGAGTCACGATAGCGCTCGTCAAGATAGCGCCGATCGCGCTCCGAATTCGAGGCTGCGTTGGCAATCGCCGCGATCCCGCCGATGATCAGCACGCCCGCCAGCACGTCACCTGCATCGATCCGGTCGCGATGGCGATACCGCCAATAGCGGTGCCGTTCTGCCTTGAGCGAATCCGCGTCGAACACGCCGTGCATGGGAATGGCGGAATTGGCTGAAGGCGCGGCGCGCGGCATGTCCGCAGCGGCAGCGGGCGTCGCAGCCATCGAAAGAGCGGCAATCAGGCCGCTCAACGCGGCGAAGCGGTTAATCTGGGCCATCGGGTCCCTCCGGTTAAGGCGAGCGTCCACCACCGCTACGATATCCGTTTGGCAGCTAGGCGGCCCAGGCTTAGCGAAGCCTGAACCGCCCATTGGTGGCTCTTGAAACGGTCAATCCTGCTCAGTTGAGCCCGCGGATGCCGCGATAATCGATGTCCACCACCCGGCCGCGATTGATTTCGCACTTGAAGCTGCCGCGATCGAAATCGCGACCACGGTTATAACTGCCGCGATCGTTGTAGCGGTCGTTGTAGCCGACGCTGTAGCGATCGGCCCCGCGCATGCCCCAAGGGCGCTTCCCGTCGACGATCAATCGGCCGGTGACTTCCCACCCGCGCCGCTCGCGATCGACATCGCGGATCTCGGTCACTTCGGCGAAGCGATAGCCCGCGCGGCGCGCATCCCGTTCCACAGCCGCCACGCAGCGTTCGACCGCAGCGCGCGAGTTGCCATGGCCATGGCGGCTTTCGCGGTAGCGATAGCCATCATTGTAGCGGTCCTTGCTCGCGGCGCTTGCAATGGCGGCGATGCCTCCGATGATCAGCGCCCCGGCGATCACATCGCCTGCGTCGATCCTGTCGCGGTTGCGGTCGCCGGCAAAAGCGGGGGTTACTCCGGCCAGTGCCATGGCACCCACCGCTGCGGTTGCGATCCCACCCTTCGCAAAGTTCCTGGTCTTGCTCATTTGAGGTTCTCCTCATCTGGGCCGTGGCGGGATTGCCGCGGCTGTGAGGAGAGAGCTAGGCGATTCGCGCTGTTAACTTGCTGAATCGCTGTGACAGCAATTGTTCAGCTAAGTCCTATTTTTCCTGAACATCACTATCTGACACCTCAAGTCCGGTGAAATGCGCCAGGAAGGCCAGCACGTCGGCACCCTCGTCGATCACCTTGTCGGTCGGCTTGCCCGATCCATGCCCGGCACGCGTTTCCACCCGGATGATACGCGGCTTGTCGCCCAACTCCGCCGCCTGCAGCGCCGCGGTGTATTTGAAGCTGTGCCCGGGCACGACGCGGTCATCCGTGTCTGCCGTAGTGACCAGCACCGCCGGATAATCCACTCCGTTCCGCACATTGTGATAGGGCGAATAGGTGCGCAACACGCGGAAGTCCTCTTCGCGGTTGGGAAAGCCATAGTCGTCGACCCAATAGCGCCCGGCGGTGAAGCGATCGAAGCGCAGCATGTCCATCACGCCGACGGCGGCATGCGCCGCATTGACCAAGTCGGGGCGCTGGTTGGTCACTGCGCCGACCAGCAACCCGCCGTTCGAGCGACCTTCGATCGCAAGACCATCAGGAGTGGTGTAACCTTCTGCCTTCAGGAATTCGCCCGCGGCGATGAAATCGTCGAACACGTTCTGCTTGTTCGCCCGGCGCCCGGCATCGTGCCATTCTTTGCCGTATTCACCGCCGCCACGGATATTGGCCAGCGCGAACACCCCGCCCGCTTCGAGCCAGGCCATGCGCGTGGCCGAAAAGCCGGGAGTCTGCGAAATGTCGAACCCGCCATAACCATAGAGCAGCGTGGGCGCGGCCTTCCCGCCTTCCGCCAGTTCCTTGCTGCGCACGATGAAGATCGGGATCTGCGTCCCGTCCTTCGAGGCATAGAAGCGCTGCTCGATCGCATAGCGTTCAGGATCGAAGGTGAGTTCGGGCGTGGCGAAGATGCCCGTCTGGCCGTTTTCCAGATCGAGCCGGTAGATCGAGGCAGGCCGGTTGAAGCTCGTGAAGCTGTAGAAGGTTTCCGGATCGCCCGGTGTTCCGCCAAAGCCGCCCGCTGCGCCAATTCCCGCGAGCGCGATCTGGCCGACCGGCCTGCCTTCGAGGTCATAAAGCAGAGCCTGGCTGGTAGCGTCCTTGAGATATTCGACCACCAATCGCTCGCCCACGATCGACGCGCCCGAAATCGGTTCCTCGCGTTCGGGCACGACCAGTTGCCAGTCGGCCTGCTTGCTATCGAGGTCGACCATCACGATGCGGTATTTGGGAGCGTCGCTATTGGTGGTGAAATAGAGCTTGCCGCCCAATGAGGCGATCAGCCGCCAGCTATGCTCGAAGCCTGTCACGAGCGGCAAAGCATACCAGCGGTGTTCGCCGTTCCTGGCAAGGTCGATCACATGCACTTCATACCGGTCATCCGTGCCGGTCGAAGTAGTGATGACCGCCCAGCGCCCGTCATGCGTGGTGCGCACGGCATGGCCGCGCTCGGGGTGGTTCGGCGTCGAGAAGACCAACCGGTCCTCAGACTGCGAAGTGCCGATGCGGTGGTAATAAACGGCCTGGTTGTAATTGAGCGCCTGGAAGTCCTGCCCTTCCTCCGGTTCGGGGAAGCGCGAATAGAGGAAACCCTCGCTGCCGACCCAGGCGATTCCGGTGAATTTGGCCCAGCGGATTTCGTCGCCGAGCGGTTGCCCGGTCGCTACGTCGATCACGCGAATGATGCGCCAGTCGGTGCCGCCGTCCTGCACGCTATAGGCAAGCAGCGATCCATCGGGCGAAGGTTCCCACCCGGCCAGCGCGGTCGCCCCGTCCTTGGCCCATGCGTTCGGATCGATCAGCAGTCGCCTTGCGCCCTCCAGTCCCTCCTGCACATAGAGCTGCGACTGGTTGAGCAGGCCCGAATTGCGCGTGTAAAAATAGTTCCGGCCCGCCTTCTGCGGAATGCCGAAACGTTCGAAATCGGTAAGCCCCGCGATCTTCGCAGCAAACCAGTCGCGCTCTTCAAGCGAAGCGAGAAAACCTGCGCTCACCGCATTCTGGCGTTCCACCCAGTCGGCCACTTCGGGATCGATACGCACATCGTTTTCCAGCCAGCGATATGGGTCTGTCACCTGCTCCCCGAAGATCTCTTCCACTAGCGGCTCCGCACGAGTTTCGGGATAGCCAGCCAACGATTGCGCCTGCGCAGCAAGCGGCGCGGCGAGCAGGCTGGCACTCACGGCCAGCGTCAACATGCGGATCATCGGGAAATTCTCTCCAACAGGGTCTTGGGCGAGGACACTAGCGTTGCGACATGCTCAATCAAGCGCCGCCAGCACGTCGCGGGTGAAGGACAGGATATCGAAACGGCTGCCGACCGGATCCTCGCCACGCCGCACGATCACGACGTTGCGGCTGGGCACGATCACGACGAACTGGCCGCGATTGCCCTGCATGGCGAAAGTATCTGGGGGGATGCCGTCGGTCTTGTTGAACAGCCAGAAGCCAGCGCCATAGCCCAGCGGGCCATCGGGCTGCGGGCCTGATGGGGTGGAAACATAGTGGACCCAGCCTTCGGGCAGGATGCGCTCGCCGTTTGGCAGGACACCGTCGTCCAGATAGAGCTGGCCAAGCCGCGCCAGATCGCGCGCGGTCGACCAGACCTGGCTGGAGAGGATATAGTTCCCCTGCCAGTCGGTCTCAGCGACGGTGTGGCTCATGCCAAGCTTGGCAAACAATTCGGCAGGCGGGTGTTCTACGAACGTGCTTTTGATCGCCTGCACCGCCGCGAGCGTATCGTTGTTGGCATAGCGGAACGCTGATCCCGGCTGGTGCACCAATGGCCAGTGCAGCGCGGTTTCCTCGACAGTCGATCCTCCGAAATAGAGCGGATCGGTGCGATTGCCCGGCGTGTCGGAATAGCGGCCCGACGCCATGCGCAGGAGTTGATCTATGGTGATAGAGCGGCGTGTGTAATCCTGAGGACTCAATCCCAATCCTGCAAAACGATCTACTGATGTATCACCACGCTGCACCGCCGCACCAACCAGTGTAGCGGCTATGCTCTTGGCAACCGACCAAGTGCGCTGGGGGACCTTGGGGCCAAAGCCCTCGGCATATCGTTCCGCCACGACCTTGCCATTGCTGGTTACGATCGTCGCTGTTGTCCTTGGGCCATTCTGACTGAATGCACTGCCAATTGCATTTTGGATGTCGGAGTGAACGACTGGCCCCTGCGGGTCTGCTTCAGCCGGCTTTTGCTCCCGCACCATCGCTGCGGGAGGCATGGATCCGCCTATTGGCAGCAACGAACAACCTTGCTGTGAGTCGTGAACCGCTCGTCGAGGCGCCATTCCATCTGCCCATTGGACATCGACATGGCTGATTTGAGGCGCACTCCCTTTCGGGTTGCCTATGCCATGCCGAACAATTTCAAACTGCAGCTTACCGATGACTGTATCTTGTGGCGCCTGGATTCCCGCCAGTTCCCACTCCATCACGCTTTCAGGCGTCCGCGTGGCACCATTCCGCTCCGCATTGGCGATGGCCCCGCACAGAAACAACGCCTTGTACCCGGCGGCGAGCGCACGATCATAACGCGCATCGAGTTCGTCCTGCGTGGTCGATTGCGCGGCAAGCGGGGCGGAAGCGAGCAGCGCCAGCGCTGCGAAAGTGGTTCGAATCATGCGCGCGACACTACGAGCGGGCCGGCAAAAGAAAAAGGGCCGGCGGATCGCTCCACCGGCCCTTCGCTGTTTAGCTTCGAGCGCGCTTACGCGTCTTCGAATTCTTCTTCGCTCATGACCGGGCCCGAGTCCTGGCCCTTGGCGTCGGTGTCGCGCTCTACGAACTCGATCACTGCCATCGGCGCAGCGTCGCTGGCGCGGAAACCGGCCTTGATCACGCGGGTGTAGCCACCGTCGCGGTCCGAATAACGCTCAGCTAGCACGTCGAACAGCTTCTTGAGCTGGGTTTCGTCACCCAGGCGGCTCATCGCCAGGCGGCGGTTCGAAAGGCCGCCGCGCTTCGCGAGCGTAACCAGCTTTTCGACATAGGGCCGCAGTTCCTTGGCCTTGGGAGCCGTGGTGAGAATCTGTTCGTGCTTGATCAGCGCAGCTGCGAGGTTGCGCAGCAAGGCGTGGCGGTGGCCGGTCTTGCGACCGAGTTTACGCTGCTTCATTCCGTGACGCATAATTCATTCCTTGAGTTCGAAAAGGGGCCGTTTCAGGTACCCCAGTGCTGGCGGCGGTTTGGGCCCGCCGCAGATAGCCCTGATTAGCCCAGCAGCTCCTGTTCGAGCTTCTTGGCCATTTCTTCGATGTTCTCAGGCGGCCATCCGGGGATGTCCATGCCGAGGCGCAGCCCCATGCTGGAGAGCACTTCCTTGATCTCGTTGAGCGACTTGCGGCCGAAGTTAGGCGTGCGCAGCATCTCGGCTTCGGTCTTCTGGACCAGATCGCCGATGTAGATGATGTTGTCGTTCTTGAGGCAGTTGGCCGAACGCACCGAAAGCTCGAGCTCGTCGACCTTCTTGAGGAGGTAACGGTTGAGCTGGTTGGCATCCGATTCCTGCTGCTCTGCGGCCTGGCCGATGAGGCCGGTCGAAGGCTGCGGGATACCGTCTTCGAAGTGCACGAACAGTGTCAGCTGGTCCTGCAGGATGCGCGCGGCATAGGCCACGGCGTCTTCCGGGGTGACGGTGCCATCGGTTTCGACGGTCAGCGAGAGCTTGTCGTAGTCGAGTTCCTGCCCGACGCGGGCGTTCTCTACCTTGTAGCTCACCTGGCGCACCGGCGAATAGAGCGAGTCAACCGGGATCAGGCCGATCGGCGCATCAACCGGGCGGTTCGCCACGGCCGGGGCATAGCCCTTGCCGGTGTCGGCGGTGAGTTCCATGTTCAGCGTGGCGCCTTCGTCGAGATGGCAGATCACGAGATCCTTGTTCATCACCTCGATATCGCCCGAAACGGCGATGTCGCCTGCCTTGACTTCGCCAGGACCGGTAACGGAAAGCTGCAGCCGCTTGGGGCCTTCGCCTTCCATTTTGAGCGCGATCTGCTTCACGTTCAGCACTATGTCGGTCACGTCTTCACGCACGCCGGCAAGCGACGAGAATTCGTGCAACACGTTCTCGATTTTGATCGAAGTGATCGCAGCGCCCTGCAGCGAGCTCAACAGCACGCGGCGCAGCGCGTTGCCGAGAGTGAGGCCAAAGCCACGCTCAAGCGGTTCGGCGACGAAGGTGCCCTTACGGGTCTTGTCACCGCTTTCCTTGATCTCGAGAGCGTTGGGCTTCTTCAGTTCCTGCCAGTTCTTCATATTGACGGACATGGATTTCCCCTAGGGTTCAGGTGCGGACAGGACCGGAGCGCTGGTAACGCGTCCGGTCCGTTGGGAGGCAGCGACCGAAATCGGCCGCCGGGCAGGTACGGATCAGACGCGACGGCGCTTGGAAGGCCGCACGCCATTGTGCGGGATCGGCGTCACGTCGCGGATCGACGTGATGTTGAAGCCGACCGCAGCGAGACCGCGCAGTGCGCTCTCGCGGCCCGAGCCGGGGCCCTTCACTTCGACTTCCAGCGTGCGCACGCCGTGTTCGGCAGCCTTCTTGCCGGCGTCATCCGCGGCAACCTGCGCAGCATAGGGAGTCGACTTGCGGCTGCCCTTGAAGCCCATCATGCCTGCGCTGGACCAGCTGATAGCATTACCCTGCGCATCGGTGATGGTGATCATGGTGTTGTTGAAACTGGCGTTGATATGCGCAACGCCGCTGGTGATGTTCTTTTTGTCGCGGCGCCGGATACGGCCTGGTTCGCGTGCCATCGTGTGTGTCCTTTAGCTCGTCAGAAGGAAAAAGCGGTTCGGGAAGACCCGGCCCGGCTTACTTCTTCTTGCCCGCGATGGGCTTTGCCTTGCCCTTGCGGGTGCGGGCGTTGGTGTGCGTGCGCTGACCGCGAACGGGCAGACCGGCACGGTGGCGCAGGCCCCGGTAGGAGCGCAGGTCCATCAGCCGCTTGATGTTCATTGCGGTCTGGCGACGCAGGTCACCTTCTACAGTGAATTCGGCGTCGATCGCTTCGCGGACTCGCAGCACTTCCTCATCGCTGAGATCCTGAACGCGGCGGGTGTGATCGATGCCAAGCTTGTCGGCGATCTGGATGGCCGTGGTACGGCCGATCCCGTGAATGTAGGTGAGCGCGATGATAACGCGCTTGTTGGTGGGGATATTGACCCCGGCAATACGAGCCACTTAATTCTCCATGCTCCACAGAAGGCAGCGAGTGCAGCCCCCTATCTCAACGCTTCACTTTCAAAACGGCAAAAAGCCTGGTTGGCGCGCCTTAAGCTTTCGCCTGCCAGACTGAACCCGTCCTTTCGAGTGAATGGGCCGCTTAAGGCGATTCGCGGCCTATGTCAACGCCCCCGCTACGGAGCAAAATCGTTCACTGGCGCGCGCTGAAACGCCTAAACAGAAAGCGCCCGTTCAATTGCCGCAGTCACCTGGTCGATATCAGCCATGCCGTTAACCCGCGTCACGATCCCGCGAGCATCATAGATCGGAAGGATAGGCGCAGTCTTGGCACGATACTCGGCCATGCGCGTGCGCACCGTTTCCTCGTTATCATCCGGGCGACGTTTGAATTCGGTGCTCCCGCACTTATCACATACACCTGCCTGGTTTGGCTGTTCGAACTTGTCGTGATAGCCTTTGCCGCAATTGGCACAGGTGAAACGGCCGCAAATCCGCTCGACCAAGGCATCCTCGTCGACCTCGAGTTCGATGACGCGGTCCAGTCCGCGTCCCCGGTCGGACAGCAATGCATCAAGCGATTCGGCCTGCGCTGCCGTGCGGGGATATCCGTCAAAGATCGCACCCGTGCCTGCGCCCATCGCGTCCAGTTCTTCGCCAATCAAGGCGGAGACGATCTGATCCGACACGAGTTCGCCACGTTCCATTACGGCCTTAGCTTGCAGGCCCACGGGCGTTCCTGCCTTGACCGCAGCGCGCAGCATGTCACCGGTCGAAAGCTGGCGCATGCCAAATTTCTCGACGAGACGCTGTGCCTGGGTGCCCTTCCCGGCTCCGGGCGGTCCGAGCAGAATGATGTTCACGACAGTTCCTCTCCCTCTGTGCGGGTCAGCGCATCCGGCCCTTGAGCTTGGCCTTCTTGATCAGGTCGCCGTATTGGTGAGCGAGCAGGTGCGACTGAATCTGGGTAATCGTATCGACCGTCACGTTCACGACGATTAGCAGGCTGGTACCGCCGGCAAAGAACAGGCCAACGCCGGTCTGCGCAATGACCCATTCCGGGACCACGCAAACAACCGTAAGATAGATCGCACCGATCACGCTGATGCGGGTCAGAACATAATCGAGATAAGTGGCCGTGCTCTTGCCAGGACGAATGCCCGGAATGAAGCCGCCGTTGCGCTTCAGGTTCTCGGCTGTCTCTTCTGGATTGAATACCACGGCGGTGTAGAAGAACGTGAAGAAGATAATGCCCAGCGCATAGAGCAGCATGAACACCGGCTTGCCGTGGCCGAGATACTGGTTGATCCCGACAATAAACGAACCCCAGGCCGAATCCGGCGAGATGGAATTGCCGGCGAACTGAGTGATAGTCAGCGGCAAAAGCAACAGCGAGCTGGCGAAAATCGGAGGAATGACACCGGCCGTGTTGAGCTTCAAAGGCAAGTGGCTGCGATCAGCCTGCATCATGCCATTCTGACTGGCGCGCTTCGGATACTGGATCAGCAGCCGCCGCGTCGCACGCTCCATGAAACAGATGGTCAGGATCAAACCAATCAGCAGAGCAATCAACCCAACAATCAGGAAACCGGAGATAGAGCCCGTCCGACCACCCTCGAACAGGTTCGAGATGAAAGTGGGCATCTGCGCAACAATGCCGGCCATGATGATCAGAGACGTACCGTTGCCGATACCGCGGCTGGTGATCT
>JALRKY010000005.1 GCA_023260985.1 Altererythrobacter sp.
CCAGCCTGCAACAAGTGAGCGACGCCATCAGCCAGGCCGAGCGCCGCGCGATGGAGGCCGAGCGCGAGACGATCGACCGCTATGTCGCGGCATGGCTCTCGCATCGCGTGGGCGAAGTGTTCGACACCCGCATCACGGGCGTGCAGGCGTTCGGCTTCTTCGCCACCATAGTCGGGTTGGGCGGCGACGGGCTGGTGCCCGTTTCGACGCTTGCCCGCGAGCATTTCCGATACGAGGAAGCGGCACAAGTGCTGGTCGGCGAAACCAGCGGCACGCGCTATGCGATGGGCGACAAGCTTAAGCTGAAACTGGCGGAAGCCAACCCGCTCACCGGCGCGCTAAAATTCGTGCCGGTCGATAGCGAAGGGATGGAAATCGAGCCGCGCGGCAACCGGCCTCCGCCGCGCCGCGGTCCGCCCAAGGGCAAGCATATGATCGGCAAGCGTGGCCGCCCCGGAAATATCCGGCATCAGGGTAGGGGTAAACGCTGAGGCGAGCGCCTAAACGTCGTTGGCTGCCTCGTCGAATTCTTCGGGGATAATGTAGAGCGGGCAGGGCAGTTCCCCCGCGTGCGTCGAGAAGTGGAACACCAGCGGGCCGGGATTGCCGCCCTTGGCTGCCCCCAGCACCAGCGCGGCGATATTGCCATGCTCGTCGAGGAATTCGCGGATCACCTTCTGGCCGCCGCCCACCGCGACTGAAATCGCAGGCATGATCCCCATCTCCGCCAGCAGGCTGCCCGCAGCGCCATGCGCCAACATTTCCGCCCGGGCGCGCGCTTCCTGTTCGATCGTTGCCTGGATGCCGCCAAAGGCGCTGATGTTCTGTTGGGGGACGAGCGCAAGGATGTGAACGCCGCCGTCGACCGCGCCCGCACGCCTTGCAGCATAGCGCAAGGCAGAGCGCGCCTCATCGGTCTCGTCGATCACCACCAGGAAGACCCGCATGCCCCAACTCCTTCGCCGCGGGGTATCCGCTGAAAACGTATTCTTCGCAAGGTTCTTGCCCAGTGGCCCCGAATTCGGCACAGGCTTCCGTTGCGTAAAGGAAAGGGAATCTCTCCAGCAATGCCTATCGAAATCAAGATGCCTGCGCTTTCGCCGACGATGGAAGAAGGCACCCTCGCAAGATGGCTGGTGAAGCTGGGCGACGACGTGAAGGCTGGCGACATCATGGCTGAGATCGAGACCGACAAGGCTACGATGGAATTCGAGGCCGTGGATGAAGGCACGCTGGTGTCGATCGCGGTCGAAGAAGGCAGCGAGAATGTTAAGGTCGGCACAGTGATCGCGCTGTTGGCGGAAGAGGGCGAGGATGCCAGCGCCGCTGCTGCAGCTCCGGCTTCAAAGCCTGCCCCCGCACCCTCAGCTCCTGCAACCTCAGGCGACCGCATCGTGGCCTCGCCGCTGGCCAAGCGGATCGCCGAGCAGAAGGGGATCGACCTTTCGAGCGTGACGGGCAGCGGACCCAATGGCCGGATCGTGAAGGCCGATGTCGAAGGAGCCAAGCCCGGTGCAGCGTCTGCTGCGACCCCTGCCGACGCACCTCCTCCCACACCTTCGATCTCACCCGCTGATGCCGGCGCTCCCTACGAAGAACAAAAGCTCAACAATGTTCGCAAGGTCATCGCGCGGCGCCTCACCGAAGCGAAGCAGCAGATCCCGCATATCTACCTCACCGTGGATGTACGGCTCGATGCGCTGCTAAAGCTGCGCAGCCAGCTCAATGCCTCGCTCGAACCCGATGGCGTGAAGCTCTCGGTCAACGATCTGCTGATCAAGGCGCTGGCCCGCGCACTCCAGCGCGTTCCCAAGTGCAATGTCAGCTTTCAGGGCGACGTGCTGCATCAGTACACGCGAGAAGATATCTCGGTTGCGGTGGCTGCGCCTTCGGGCCTGATCACTCCGATCATCAAGGATGCCGGGCGCAAGGGCCTTGCCCAGATCAGCACCGAGATGAAGGAACTGGCGAACAAGGCGCGCGATGGCAAGCTGCAGCCGTACGAATACCAGGGCGGCACCGCTTCGCTTTCCAACCTCGGCATGTTCGGCACCAAACAGTTCGACGCAGTGATCAACCCGCCGCAGGGCATGATCCTGGCGGTGGGCGCGGGTGAACAGCGGCCATGGGTGGTCGATAGTGCGCTGGCCATTGCGACCGTGATGAGCGTGACCGGCAGCTTCGATCACCGCGCCATCGACGGCGCAGACGGCGCGCAGCTGATGGACGCTTTCCGCCAGCTGGTCGAAAACCCGATGGGGCTGGTGGTTTGATGGCGGGGCTGTCCTACAGCCCGGCGGATATGCAATGGAGGCGGCATGACCTGTCTGTCGAACCGCGCCAGCTGCAGCTATTCCGCGTCTTTAAACCGACCCGAAATTTTTAACTTCTTTACTGTGTCGCATGAGATTGAGCTTAGTCAGAGGTAATTGCAGTAATGTCAGCCAGTTATGACGTCATCGTTCTTGGCTCCGGACCCGGCGGCTATGTCGCGGCGATCCGCTGTGCGCAGCTGGGACTGAAGACTGCCATCGTCGAGCGCGAAAACCTTGGCGGGATCTGCCTCAATTGGGGCTGCATCCCCACCAAGGCGCTGCTGCGCAGTGCCGAGATCAAGCATTACATGGATCATGCGGCGTCCTATGGTCTCAAGGTCGCCGGCACGATCGAGGCTGACCTTACCGCAGTGGTTGCGCGCAGCCGCGGCGTCTCCAAACAGCTCAACCAGGGCGTCACGCACCTGATGAAGAAGAACAAGATCGCGGTCCATATGGGCGAGGGCACGCTGAACGGCCCCACGTCGCTGACGGTTAATGGCGAGAAGGTTGAGGAAAAGCTCACCGCCAAGCATGTGATCGTCGCCACCGGTGCCCGTGCGCGCGAGCTGCCGTTCGCCCCGGCTGACGGCAAGCGCATCTGGACTTATCGCACCGCGATGACCCCGACTGAAATGCCCAAGAAGCTGCTGGTGATCGGCAGCGGGGCGATCGGAATCGAATTCGCAAGCTTCTACAATGACATGGGGGCCGAAGTTACCGTGGTTGAGATGCTCGACCGGATCGTGCCGGTTGAGGACAAGGACGTTTCGACCTTCCTTGAAAAGGCGCTTACCAAGCAGGGCATGACGATTATAACCGGGGCGGGCGTCGAGGACCTCAAAGCGACCGCGAGCGGGGTGAAGGCGAAGATCAAGGACAAGGCGGGCAAGGTCAACGAGCAGGACTTCAGCCACTGCATCGTCGCCATCGGTATCGTCCCGAACACCGAGAACATCGGGCTCGAAAAGCTGGCCGATATGGATCGCGGCTTTGTCCAGATCGATCCCTATGGCCGCACCAAATCGAAGGGCCTGTGGGCAATCGGCGATTGCACGCCCGGCCCGTGGCTGGCGCATAAGGCGAGCCATGAGGGTGTGACCGCCGCCGAGGCCATCGCCAAAGAGCTTGGCAACAAGGACGTGCATCCGCACCCGCTCGACCGCAACAACATCCCCGGCTGCACCTACTGCCACCCGCAAATCGCCAGTGTCGGCATGACCGAAGCCAAGGCGAATGAAGCCGGTTACGCGGTCAAGGTCGGCAACTTCTCCTTCATCGGCAATGGCAAGGCAATCGCGCTGGGCGAGGCGGAAGGCTTCATCAAAACTGTGTTCGACGCCAAGACCGGCGAACTGCTCGGTGCGCACATGATCGGCGCCGAAGTGACTGAGCTGATCCAAGGCTATGTCGTGGGCAAACAGCTCGAGACGACCGAAGCCGAACTCATGCAGGCTGTGTTCCCGCACCCGACGTTGAGCGAGATGATGCACGAAAGCGTGCTGTCGGCCTACGGGCGGGCCTTGCATATCTGACCGGTAAGGCGGAGGAGAGACGATGGGCGAATTTCTCCTCCTCGCCCTCATCCTGCTGATCGCAGGAGTCATTTCAGTCCCCATCGCCACTCAACTGGGGTGGTGTTGGCCTACTCAGGAGTTTGGCGGTGGTCGGCTAATCGTGGGGAATTAAAAGACCCCGACCACCACTATGGGAAGCGATCGAGGTCTCAGCCCGAGTAGTGAGCCTGTCTATGCGTTCTATAACGATCCCTGGACGCTTCCATTCATGCGGCGAAACGAAGTCATGATCGAAATAGCGGAATAGAAACCTGGAGCTTCGCCTCTTAGTCGAGAGACCTCGCTTCGTGCGCTCACCGTAACTGTATTCAGCCAACTTTCTTGGGCGATAAACTTGAAGCAGACCAGCTGTAAAGGACCCCCAATCTCCTCAACCTGAGGTGGGCAAGTTACTTCGTTAAGAAGTGATTTCGGCATACCTTTTCTGCACCACGTTTCCCATTAATTGCAGCTATGGTCTCTCCAGAAGCGCTCCCAGCGCAAGGCCCAGCCGCCAGCCACCATTGCGCATGATAGGTCTCCGCCTTTCGGTGAAACGCACCACGCTGCTGTACGGCTGCCAACGCCATCGCCATCGGAAATACAACGCATGGCTGGCCCAGTTACCATCACATGTCCTTCGGGACTGCGTCCCGTTTGCTTGCCTACAAGATTCACGAGAGCGTCTCGAGCTTCCCAAGCGCTGACATCAGGACAAGGCTGGTTATTCCGGCATGTCCCATCCATCTCGCGCGCTGCGATGCCGGCAAGACGTATGCGGGGACCTTCCGCACACCATATTGGACCATCACCGTCCCACACGCGCGTGGGCGTACAGGTGAACTCTTCGCCTGCTGGCACGATCGCTATTTGCGCCGCGAGAATTAACTCAAGGATCAAAGTCAAACTGCTCGACTGCTAGGTGCTTGGATTGGCAAACAAGGGAGATGCGCTTCGGCCCCCGAACGATCTCATGGCTTTGAGAAGGCCAAATTGTAGATATTAATGAAGTAGGCCTTCTCAGACGCAGAGCCTCCATACTGATAATAGGCGAGCTCGTAACCGCCGTCCTTATCAAAATCATCCACCGCAAGGAGGCGACCGTTCTCGTTGTTTGGTAGCGATGCAGTCAGCTTACCAAACCTCATCGAACCTTGGTTGAAGAATACAGCAAGGTGCCCATCGTACAGCCCGTGAATGATATCGACCTTACCGTCTCGATCGATATCGCGCAGAAAGAGGTCAGAAGTCCATTCGAGGCGGTTCGCGCGGACATATCTATCCTCTTGGACCAAGGCGCTCGGCGTCACATCGGCGAATTGGCCCCGATCATTCCTCAAGACCTGTAGGTAGGTCCCCGCGTAGTAGGGCGAGATCCTCGAGTGTAGGAGCACCAAATCAAGGTCGCCATCGTTGTCCAGATCAACGCTTCTCGTTTCCAAATGCATGTTTGCATCCACCCCGTAGACGGTTGGCGGCAAGCGCACTTGCTGGTCAAAATCAAAAGAGCCATTGTTGTTTATAAACAATAGACTGTAGGCCGATCCGTGCCCAAAGCCAGCGATAAGGTCAGCAAAGCCGTCTGCGTTAACGTCCGCCAAGTGAAGATCGAGTAGGAGGTTAAATCCTTCATTGCTAGTCGACCCAGAATTCACCATCGGAGTTTGAAGAAGGCGCTCCAGAAATGTGTCGTCCGCAATCCTGAAATTCCCACCCTCCTGTTGGATAAGGAACAGCGGAGGAAAACCACCAAACGGGTTCCAGTTGCCGATCGCAATGTCGTCTAGGCCATCGCCATTGATGTCGCCTGTCGCCATTGAGTGGGCATCTGTGGCGTCATCGGGGCGGTCTGGATTAGTCGTGATGCGCGGGATGGCGGTTGAGATACGGCCTACCACGTTATCTCTTTGCCCCAACAGCACGGCCGTACCGTGAGCGTTCGGCTCATTATAAACGCCCGATACGTTGTGGGCGACGAAGAAAGCCGAAGGTTGTCCAGCGACCGATAGGATGGCCGATCTGCGTGCTCCGAAAACAGGCGGCAATTGAGCGTTGAGCGGCGCGTTATAGCTCAGGTGTCCAGTCGAGTTAGACAGGAGAACATACGGCAGCGCTGCGTAAGCCGGAGTTCCATAGGCTTTGTTGAGGGGGATGACTAACTCTGGGTACCCATCCTTTTGAAAGTCAGTTGACAGACTTCCTTGCGGGAAGATGTCCGCAACGGCTGCGGGGTAGGTAACACCTGCGTAGGTATATTCTGGGACCCTATCGCTTGTGGCAAAGCGGTGGGCCTCATAATCAAACCTGAGTTCAACGAATGGCGACGGAGCAGGTGACGGCGTAGGTGATGATGTTGGGTCGCCAGAGTTGTTGGACGTCCCAGAGCCTCCGCCGCAACCAGCAAGCATGGCAGACATCAGTAGGATCGTTGTGAATGCCGGCCGAAGAGCTGTCATCGAATATATCTCGTCATCGGCTCCGACCTTAATAACGCTCGGATCTGATGCAAAGGGACCGCTGACAGCTTTTAACCGGTAATCAATCTACAGTGGTGAAGATGTGGGTATTCCCAAATTTATCCATCACCTGCGCCGCCACAATCAAACATGCGGGCTGGGCGGCTGAATAAGCTAGCGCTGGGGGGTAAATCAGAGACCGACCGGGGGGCCTTTTTGCCGCATCATGCAGACATCCTTCAATGACTTGTGTCCTGGTGTCGCGAATTCATCGGCTTGACTGGAACGGAAATTGACGCACTAGGGGGCGTCTTGTGCGGATGGGCCCGCAAGAATGTATGTTCAGCGGCGCCCGTCTGAGCAGAGGCGTAATATTTTGAGTGGGAGTGGGAGTGAAAATGAACGTAACCAAAGCCGTGCTCACCCGCCGCTCCGTGCGCGAATTTCTCGACAAGCCGATTGATCTCGAACTGATCCGCCGCGTTATGGACACCGCGCGTTGGGCTGCATCGGGCTGCAATTACCAGCCGTGGGAAGCGACGATTGTTACTGGTGAACCACTCGCGCAGTTGCGAGCAAAACTCGCGGCATCGCCGATGCAGGAGGCAGAATATGACTGGGCTGCGCCTGCACAAGAAGAGGCCTACAAGGCGCGTCTCGATGGCGTCTCAAGGGAAATGTTTGGCGCCATGAACATTGCCCGTGACGACGAAGAAGCCCGAGCAAAAGCAATGATGCGCAACGTCACCTCATTCGACGCGCCCGCCGTGATGTTCGTCTACTTCCCACGCCTAATGAAGGAAGCGCAGTGGTCGGATACAGGCATGTGGCTGCAAACCGTTGCACTGCTGCTACGCGAGGAAGGTCTCGATAGCTGTTATCAGGAATTCATGGCGCTATACGCTAACGTGATCCGCGATTTTCTGGGCCTCTCCCACACGCGCTATATGCTCTTTTGCGGCATGGCGATTGGCTATCGCGCTCCCGATGCACCGGTAAACAATTTCGAACGCGAGCGGGTTCCGCTCGACGAGCAGGTCAAATTCCTCGGTTTCTGATTGGTCGACAGGCACGAAGGCCTTTGGAAGGTGATGGGCGATGAGTGAACTGGACCGTCGCAAGCGTCACTTACCGTCACACGTGACGCACAGTGACGGGACCATGCTGCCGTCACAAACGTCACACATGCCTAAAGGCTGTGACGTTGTGACGCTGGTCGAGGGAGCCTTACCAGGGCTGGTAGTGGTCCTCTAGCCCGACCCAGTGCCAATGATCGTCCTTATGGTCCCAAACGACGGCTTCAAAACAGTAGTTAAATTTGGTTGATCCGCAGGCACCCCCTACCGTAGACATCACGATCACGGGAACACGTTCACCTATGGCGGTAGGAACTTCCACAAGGGTCCAATCGGGCGATCCTATGTACTCAGTGTCGCCTACGTAAAACCATGCACTAGGTCCCATATTACCATAGTATGGGGAGCCCCTTGTGCACTTGAAAAACGTTTCGTCGAGTACCCAATCAAGATCACCGTCTCCATTAAGATCAACCCGCGTGATCGCTTCGTCATCCATGGAAAATTGCCCCGATGCTTCTTCGCAAAATTCTCTTCCTTTATTGATCTGCTCTTGCAATCCGGGGGGGCGTCTTGCGGATTTCAGTCGCGCCTGCGCACCAGTTGCAGAGACCGCCAAATCCGCCTCTTCAGCGGCGCCCACGGGCGCAATCTCTGTAAGATAAAGCCAAGCGCCACCCACGATCAGAATGGCGGCTGCGATCCATGCCCCATTAGGAATTTTGTCCATCTCGCCCCTCTGTAAGTCTTGCGGCGCAGGATATCTGCCAATCTCGGAGGGGCAAGGGGCAAAACTATCTTTTGGCAACTCCGTCTGCGGGTAAGTTTGGACCGCTGCAGCGTTTGTCACTAAGACCGGCTGCTGTTGACTAAAACCACTAAGAAACAATGCGATAGGAAATTAAATGGCGGACAGGGTGGGATTCGAACCCACGGTGAGCGTGAGCCCACGGCGGTTTTCAAGACCGCTGCCTTAAACCACTCGGCCACCTGTCCGCTGGCGAAGCTCGCTAGCGTGCTTCCATCCTATTGTCACCCGCTATCAAACGCCTAGAACCGCCTAATGGCTCAAGGAACTCACGACTTCGCGCCCGATCCGCGCAACCAATCCATCCTTATCGACGTCAACGGCACGCTGGTCCCTAGGCCGCAGGCAACGGTATCGGTCTTCGATAGCGGTTTCATGCTGGGCGATGGGGTATGGGAGGGGTTGCGTGTGCACAAGGGGCGCATCGCATTCCTCAATGCGCACCTCGACCGACTTTACGAGGGCGCAAAGGCGATCGCGATTGATATCGAGCTCACCAAGGATGAACTTGCCGAGCGGCTTTATGCCACCATCGACGCCAATGTGATGCGAGAAGAGGAAGGCGTGCACATACGCCTTATGGTGACGCGCGGGATCCGCTCGACCCCTTACCAGGATCCGCGCGTGGTGATTTCCCCAGCAACGATCGTGATCATTCCAGAGTACAAGGCGCCGTTGCCGGCTACGGTAGAGCTGGGTATCCGGCTCTTCACTGTCCACGTTCGACGCGGCGATCCCGCGGTGCAGGACCAGAAGCTCAATTCGCATTCGAAGCTCAACTGCATCACCGCCTGCATCCAGGCCGCGCAAGCAGGGGCGGACGAAGCATTGATGCTTGACCCGCACGGCTTTGTTGCGACCTGCAATTCGACCCATTTCTTCATTGTCCGCAAGGGCGAGGTGTGGACATCGACAGGTGATTATTGTCTTGGCGGGATCACGCGCGCCAATGTGATCAGAATTTGCCGGGAAGAGGGCATTCCGGTGTTCGAGAAGAATTTCTCGCTGACGGATGTCTATGGCGCGGACGAGGCTTTCGTAACCGGCACTTTCGCCGGCGTCGTTCCCGTGACCGAAGTCGATGGCCGCAAGTTGACCGAGGGAAGGGGAGCGATGGTGGAGCGCCTGCAGCGGCTCTACCGTGCGCTGGTTGATCGGGATGTCGCGGAATGAGCCAAGCCATCCTCATCGCGATGTGGAGCGGCCCCCGCAATATCTCCACCGCGATGATGCGCAGTTTCGGCTCGCGGGCGGACTGCGCTGTCTCGGATGAACCGTTCTACGGAGCCTTCCTCAGAGACAGTCGCGAACCACACCCAATGGCGGAAGAAATCATCGCCGATATGGATTGCGATTGGAACAGCGTCACTGCGAAATCATCGGGACCAATTCCGGACAGAAAAACCGTGTGGTACCAGAAGCATATGCCGCACCACATGGTCGGGCCGATCAATATCACTCACTTCCCGCAGCATCGCCATGCCTTCCTGATCCGCGCGCCTGAGCGTGTGGTGTCGAGCTATCGCAACAAGAACGAGCTGCGCTACCCGGAAATGCTCGGATTCGCGAAGCTGCGCTCCTATTTCGAGATGGAAGCGGACAGGACAGGTAATGCACCGCCGGTGGTTGATTCCGATGACATTCTCCGCAATCCGGCAGGTGTGCTGGAGAAATTGTGCGAGGCGCTAGGGATTGCCTGGGATACGGCGATGCTTTCCTGGGCCAAGGGGCCGTATCCCGAAGATGGTATCTGGGGGGCGCATTGGTACGACAAGGTCAATGCCTCCACGGGTTTTGGTGCATCACCAGGTCCTTTGCCACGGCTGGATGATTACTTTGGTATTCTGGCGGACGCTTGCCGCGAAGATTACGAGGCTCTGAAGCGCTACGCGCTTTGTGCATGACCATGGAAAAGCCCAGTCTGAATCATGGACCATTCATCACATGTGTGGCAATCTAGGCCTATGTTCCTGAAACGCCTTGCAATTGCCGCATCACTGATCTCATTGCCCGGCGCTGCGATGCCATTGGTCGCGCAGGAAGTGGAGCAACCCCAAACTGAGCTTGGCGCACTTTCATTCGACGCATACCTGCAATTGCTGATCGCGCGGGCAAGGGCCGAAGGCGTGAGCGAACCTACCATCCAGCGCATGACCGTAGGGCTGACCCCCAACGATCGCGTGATACGGCTCGATCGAAGCCAACCAGGCACACCCTCAAGCAGCGGTTACCCTCCGCTTGCACCCTATATTGCCACCCATGTGAACGACGCGCGGATCGCGGGCGGGCGTGACGTCGTGGCATCGAACCGTTCAGTGTTGCAGGCAATCGAGGCCGAGTACGGCGTACCGGGAGGGGTCATCGTCGCCATCTTCGGCCACGAGACCAGCTATGGCCGGATCAGGGGCAATTTCGATCTCGCCCGTTCCGTGGCAACGCTCGCTTGGGAAGGGCGCCGCCGTGAGCTTTTTGCCCGCGAATTCGTGGCCTTGTTGAAGGTTGCTGACAAGGGATATGATCGTCAGGAACTCGTCGGCAGCTGGGCTGGCGCCTTTGGCAACCCGCAATTCCTGCCGAGCATCTATTTGAAACTGGCACGCGACGGGGATGGAGATGGCCGCGCCAATATCTTCAGCAACCGGGTCGACACCTTTGCTTCGATCGGAAACTATTTGCGTTATGCAGGCTGGCGCGAGGGACAGCCTTGGGGCGTAAGAGCCATGGTCCCTGCGGGCTTCAACTGGAGCGCCTTCGAAACCGAGCTTGTGTCGCCAGTTTGTCCAAGGGTTCATGGCCGGCACAGCCAATGGAAGACGACGGCGGAATGGCGCTCCCTGGGCGTGCAGCCCCAACAGACCTTGGGCGACAATGTCCTCTCAACTTTGTTCCAGCCAGACGGGCCAGGGACGCCATCGTGGCTCCTGACCTCGAACTTCCGCGCAATCCTCGAATACAATTGCTCGAACTATTACGCGATGAGCGTTGGGCTGCTGGCTGACGAGATCGCGCGCTGAAACCACAAGAGGGAAGGGGAAACATCGCCTCAGGGCGCTCGCCTTGGCATAGTCAGATGGCTATAGCTCAGTAGCAGAGCCGAGGAGCACAAGTTGCGGGTATTTTCGATTATTGCTGGTGCCGTTGCGGTCTCGCTCGGTTTTGCGAGCGCACCAGTGCAGGCACAGGCATCGCGACCTGCGACTTATCGCCCGCCGCTTGCTTCTGAAGCGCCGATTGCCATGCTTGTGGACTTGTCGAGTGGGCAGATTCTGCATCAAAGCAATCCGGATCGGCGCTTCATGCCAGCCTCGATCACCAAGGTGATGACGGCTTTCCTTGCCTTCGAGCTGATTGAGCAGGACATACTGCGGCTTGACCAGCGTTTCCGCTTTGCCCCTGCATCTTTCAAGGTATGGGGCAACAATGGCTCGACCATGTTCCTCAGCGCCAATGACGAGCTGTCGGTTTCGGATCTGTTGCTGGGTATCAGTACGGTTTCAGCAAATGACGCCGCTGTGGTCCTAGGAGAAGGGGCGGCTGGATCGCTGGGTGGTTGGACCCATCTGATGAACGCCAAGGCTGCAGAAATCGGCATGACGCAAAGCCATTTCGGTACGCCCAACGGCCTGCCTGACGAAGGGCGCACTTTCGTGACGGCACGCGACTTGGCGACGCTTGCGACTGCTCTTGTCGAGCGGCACCCTGATCTTTACGCGCGCTACTTCGGCCATCGGCAGCTGACCTATCGCGGGATCACTCAAGCCAATCACGAACCGTTTACGGGGCTTGTCCGCGGCGCTGACGGAATCAAGACCGGGTTTACCAACGAAGCGGGATATGGCGTGCTCGGGTCGGCCAAGCGTGGCGGGAGGCGACTGGTGGTGGTGGTGGCAGGCTCCGACCGGGCCAGAGTGCGTGACCGCGCCGCGCGCAGCTACCTCGAATGGGGTTTCAGCGCATTCGACAGTCGCCCCCTGTTCGAAGAAGGCACCAAGTTGGGTTCTGCCAAGGTGCAGGACGGTGACCGCCGCAGCCTTTCGCTGGTCGCCGGCGGTAAAATAGCGGCAGCGATGCCGCGCGGCACCGACCGCCCGATCAGCCTTTCCATTCATTACGAAGGGCCGCTGCGAGCGCCGATTGCCAACGGCCAACAAGTGGCCGAACTTGAGATCAAGGTCGATGGTATGCCGCCTTCGCGCGTTCCCCTGATTGCCGGAGAGGACGTTGCGAAGGCCGGGCCGCTTCACCGCCTCTTCAACGGCCTCGTCGGTTGGCTTTCATGACCAGGGGGAAGTTCATCGCATTCGAAGGGGGCGAAGGCGCGGGCAAATCGACCCAAGCGCGGATGCTCGTCGATGCGTTGCGCGCGCGCGGGCTATCGGTCGATTTGACACGCGAGCCGGGCGGCACGCCGGGAGCAGAGGCAATTCGCGCCCTGTTGCTGGCCCCGCCGGGGGGGGGCTGGGGAGCTGAGGCCGAGGCGCTGCTGTTTGCCGCTGCGCGTGCCGACCATGTCGCCCGGCGCATACGCCCGGCCATCGAGCGCGGCGAATGGATAATCTCAGACCGTTTCGTCGACTCTAGTCGCGCCTACCAGGGCGGGGCGGGGGCGCTGGGCGACGAGACGATCAGTTCTATCCACTCCATCGGCAGTGGCGGATTGCGCCCGGACCTGACGATTCTGCTCGAAGCTCGTGAAGATCAAGTTGCAGCGCGGCTTGCAGCACGCGATGGCGACAGTTCGGATGCCATTGGCGGCCGCGATGCGGACTACCATCGCGCTGTAGCGGCTGCATTTCGGCGCATTGCGGAAGATAACCCCCATGGCTTTGCGGTAATCGACGCGGAAGGAGATCCGGAAACGGTGAATGCGCACGTAATGGCGGCAATCGCACCATTGCTGGAGGGTGAATGACTGATTGGCCCAACCATGAGGCGGCATGGCGCGAATGGCACGAAGCTATGCGGGGCAGCCGCATGCATCATGGCTGGATTCTCGCGGGCAAGGCGGGGTTGGGCAAGCATGACTTCGCGCTGGCCGCTGCGCGCGAATTGGTAGCCGAGGAGGGCATTCCACAGCCCTCCGGTACGCACACGGATATCCTGATCCTCACTCACCTCCCCAAGGACGATAAGGAAGAGAAGAACCGCGACGAAGGCAAACCCTATGAGGTGAGGCGCAATATCGGCGTGGCACAGATCCGTGCAATGCAGCAGCGGCTGACGACCCGCCCAACGCTTGGATCGCGCCGCGTCGTGATCATCGATCCTGCCGACGACATGGAACGGAGCGCTTCGAATGCGCTGCTCAAGAGCCTTGAGGAACCGCCCGTCGGCACTTTCTTCCTGCTTTTGGCCCACCGTCCGGCAGGGTTGCTCCCAACGATCCGTTCGCGCTGTCGCATGCTTCGTTTCTCCGAACTCCCGGATGCGCAGATCGCACGGCAGCTCGATACTGAAATGCCCGGATTGGCGATGGCCGAGCGCGATACCGCGATCGCACTAGCCGGCGGGTCGCTCGGCGCAGCACGCAGTTTCCTTAAGATGGAGCTCGGCGGCGTTGCTCAGCTGATGCAGCGCCTCGCCCACGAGGGGGATCCCGGTTTTGCACTGCAAGCCACACTCGCGGACGCAATTGGGCCGCGCCCAGACCGGGAACGGATGCGCGCCGTGCTGGAGCTGGCACGGACCACGCTGGCGGCTTCGCTGCACGATGCCAGCCCTGAAGGACGCCTCGCCCTGATCGATGCGCACCAGGCGCTGGTTGAACTTGCAACGCAAGCGCCGACCTACAATTTCGATCCCGGCCTGCTTGTGGGCGAAATCGCCAGCTTGCTTGCGCGCGCCGCTGGCGCTAGCGAGCCGGCCCATGGCTGAACCCTTCTACATCACAACTGCGATCAACTATCCAAACGGAAGGCCGCACATCGGCCATGCCTATGAAGGGATCGCGACTGATGTGGTCGCGCGTTTCCAGCGAATGCGCGGACGCGACGTAAGGTTGGTGACGGGCACCGACGAGCACGGGCTGAAAATGGACCAGACCGCGCGCAAGGCTGGTCGCGCGACGATCGATCTTGCTACCGAAATGTCGGGCTATTTTCGCGAGATGTGCGCGAAACTCGACATTGCTTACGATGACTTTTTGCGTACCACCGAACCGCGCCACCACGCCGCTAGCATAGAGCTTTGGCGTCGCATGGAAGCCAATGGTGACCTTTACCTCGATCGCTACGAGGGTTGGTATTCAGTGCGCGACGAGGCTTTCTATGACGAATGCGAGCTGGTCGACGGGGAAGGGGGGGCAAAGCTCTCTCCGCAGGGCACGCCGGTCGAATGGACCGTCGAGGAGACTTGGTTCTTCCGACTGTCGCAATATCAGAACCGGCTGCTGGCGCACTACCGCGACAATCCGGACTTCATCCGCCCGGAAAGCCGCCGGAACGAAGTGCTGCGCTTCGTCGAGGGTGGGCTAAAGGATCTGTCGGTCAGCCGCACAAGCTTCGACTGGGGTGTTCCGGTGCCGAACAGCGCCGATCATGTCATGTATGTGTGGGTCGATGCGCTCACCACCTATATGACTGGCGTTGGTTTCCCCAACGTCGATGGCGAGATGTTCCAGCGCTATTGGCCGGCCAATATCCACATGATCGGCAAGGACATCGTGCGGTTCCACGCGGTCTTTTGGCCAGCCTTCCTGATGAGTGCTGGCCTGCCGCTTGCCAAGCAGGTGTTCGCGCATGGTTTCCTGCTCGCCCGAGGTGGCGAGAAGATGAGCAAGAGCGCCGGAAATGTGGTCGATCCGATGGAACTGGCCGAGACCTACGGCGTCGATCCGCTGCGCTATTTCTTCATGCGCGAGATCGCCTTCGGACAGGATGGCAGCTTTTCGGCCGAAGCGATCGTGACGCGCTCCAATGCCGAGTTGGCGAACAGCTTCGGCAATCTGGCACAGCGGACGCTGTCGATGATCTTCAAGAATTGCGACGGTACGTTGAGCGGTGGCTTTTCTTCGACCGATGCCGATCTCGCGCTCGAGACCACTGTTCGTGATGTATGTCGCACCGAACTACCGCGGGAATTCGAGACACTCAGCTTTAGCACGGGACTTGAGGCATGGATGCGGGCGGTGTTCGCCTGCAACCAGTATGTCGACGAACAAGCGCCCTGGGCGTTGCGCAAGACCGATCCGGAACGTATGTCGGCGGTACTCATGACTCTGTTCCGTTGCGTCCGAGATCTTGCGATTGCCTTAAGGCCGGTCGTTCCATCCTCGGCAGATCGCATGCTCGACCAGCTCGGAATTCCGGCGAATGAGCGCGATTACGCGGCGCTCGACGACAGCGAGTGGTTCGCGCGACTGGTCGATAGCGGGTTCCGACTCGAGCAGCCTCATGGCGTATTCCCAAGGCTCGAATTGCCCGATATCGAAAGCGCGTGATGCTGGTCGATAGCCACTGCCACCTCGATTACAAAGGCCTGGTCGATGACCAGGCTGGCGTGCTGGCGCGGGCGCGTAAGGCGGGCGTGGGCCAGTTCCTCAATATTTCCACCCGCAAAAGTGAATGGGAGCAGGTGGTGGGTACTGCCGAGCGCGAGCCCGACGTTTGGGCCAGCGTAGGCATCCATCCGCATGAAGCCGATCAGCATGCCGATCTCGGCCGTGAAGCTCTGCTGCAAGCGGCGGCGCATACGCGCGTCATAGGGATCGGCGAAACCGGTCTCGATTATTATTACGATCGGTCTGATCGTGCGACCCAACGCGAACTGTTCCGCATGCATATCGGTGTTTCGCGCGAAACCGGCCTTCCGCTTATCATTCACACACGCGATGCGGATGACGACACGCTTGCCATGCTTGAGGAAGAGACAGGGAAGGGGACCTTCCCTGCCCTGATCCATTGCTTCACCGCTTCAGCCGAATTCGGCCAGCGCGTGCTTGAGCTGGGGCTCAGCATTTCGCTGTCAGGCATTGTGACTTTCAAGAATGCGATAAATCTACATGAAATCGCGAAAGAAATTCCGCGCGACCGGCTTCTGGTGGAGACCGACAGCCCATTCCTTGCCCCGGTGCCACACCGGGGGAAGCCATGCGAACCCGCCTATGTCGCTAGCACTGCGCAGTTCCTGGCCGATCTTCGCGGCGAGGATGTTGACGACCTGGCCGATTATACCACCGCCAATTTCCGCAGACTGTTCAGCAAGGCAGCCTTTTGAAGCTAATCGTCCTTGGCTCAGGTACTTCAACCGGCGTTCCGCGGGTCGGCGGCGACTGGGGCGAATGCGATCCAAACGAACCGCGAAACAGACGCAGCCGTGTGTCGATCATGGTCGAAAGTTCGGATAGCCGTCGCTTGTTGGTCGATACTTCGACCGATCTGAGACAGCAGCTGCTCGACAACTCCATCGACCGGATCGATGGCGTGTTCTGGACGCATGACCATGCCGATCATTGCCATGGGATCGATGACCTTCGCGTGCTGCGTTACGGCCGCGGCGGGCCGATTCCGGGATTTGCCTCGGAAGACACCGCCTACCGTCTGCGCCAGCGTTTCGGCTACGTTTTCGCAGGGCAATTTGGCTATCCCACTATAGTGACGCTGGAAGTTCTCGGCAGGTTGCGGATGCACTCCGGTTTTTCCGTCGAATGGTGCCAGATGCCGCACGGGCCCAGCGAAACCACAGGTTTTCGTTTTGAAGCAGATGGCAAGAGTATCGCTTATGCAACTGATTATAGTGAAATTACTGAGGATATGATCGATCTCTTCGTAGAGGTCGACATTCTCGTAAGCGATTGCCTGCGACGCGAACCGCATCCTACGCATGCCAATTTGGCGATGGCATTGGAACTGGCCGAACGCTGCAAGGCTGGCACGCTCGTTCTCAGTCACCTCGACAAGAGCATGGATTATGCGACTATTGAGGCTGAAACGCCCGACAACGTCGTGGTTGGCTATGACGGGTTGGAGATCGTGGCGTGAACGAGTTCTCGATTGTCCAGATCATGTCGCTGGTCGGTTTTCTTATCCTGGCATTGAGCGCATTGGCGTCTCACAGGCTGGATTTCGGAAAGGCAATACGGATGGGACTGATTTGGTGTTCGATTTTCGTGGGTATTGCGTTGCTTTTTAGCATTGTAGGTACTGGAGGGTAGCGAGAATGCCCGCTGAAGGATCACTTTATATTTTACATAATATATATTATCGTTCTAAAGTCGAGGTGAAGTGAACCAACCCCATATGACCCCCTACCAGCATGAAATCAGCCGCCTGCTTCGTATAATGGCACACCTGCGCGATCCGGAAAGCGGTTGCGAGTGGGATCTGGCGCAAAACTTCTCCACCATCGCGCCGTACACAATCGAGGAAGCCTACGAAGTTGCCGACGCCATCGAACGCAACGACATGGCCGATCTCAAGGACGAACTCGGCGATCTTTTACTTCAAGTGGTCTTCCATGCCCGCATGGCTGAGGAAGCCGGTCATTTCGCCTTTGCGGATGTGGCGGCCTCGATTTCCGCCAAGATGGAAACCCGTCACCGGCACATCTTCGGCGACGAAGCTGGAACGATGGGCAGAACCAGCTGGGAAACCCTGAAAGCCGCCGAGCGTGAACAGAAAGGCGCGTCAAGTGCAGTAGACGGCGTAGCCACCACGCTTCCAGCCTTGATGCGGGCCCAAAAGTTGCAGAAGCGCGCGGCGCGGACTGGCTTTGACTGGCCTGATCCGAGCGGCCCCGCTGCAAAGATTGCCGAAGAAATCAACGAGCTTGCCGCAGCATCCTCGAAAACCGAACAGTTCGAAGAGGCTGGCGACTTCCTATTCGCCGCGGTCAACCTTGTCCGCGCCTACGGGATTGACGCGGAAGAAGCCCTGCGCGCGGCAAATCTGAAGTTCGAGCAGCGCTTCCGGGCAATGGAAGAACTGGCAGCCGAGGATTTCCCTAAACTGTCGCTCGATCAGCAAGAAGAGCTTTGGCAGCGGGTCAAACGTGTCGAGAAGGGCTCATAACCGGGAGAACTGCCCCACTTGCTTGGGGGTCAGCCGCACGGAAAGCCGCACCAAAGGCCCCTTCCTCCCTTCCCCACAAGCTTCTTCGGACAGAACGTCGCCATGCGCGTGCAGCCAGGCAAGACGTTTGCCGTCGCTCATCGAAAGCTCGAATTCGCACACTCGTGCTTCCCGAGTCAGCAAACCGGCGACACGATCAAGCAGCGCCTCGATCCCGTCACCTGTAAGCGCTGAAATGACCAGCACATCGCCCTGAGCACCCGCCATTTCCCGAAGTTCCTCGGCACGCTCCGGCCCCACCAGGTCAACCTTGTTCCAGGCTTCGATAATGAGGATGGAGCTTGTCTCCTCTTCCGCGTCCACGATGCCCAATTCTGAAAGCACCGACAGCACCTGGCTCTTCTGGGCTTCATGCGCAGGGTTTGCCATATCGCGCACATGCAGGATAACATCGGCTCCGGTGACCTCTTCCAAAGTTGCGCGGAACGCGGCCACAAGCTGGGTCGGCAAGTCAGAAATGAAACCCACCGTATCCGAAAGAATGGCCTTTTCGACGCCTAGTAGCTGTATTGCACGCATGGTGGGATCGAGCGTGGCGAATAGCAGGTCTTCCGCCATCACTTCGGCGCCGGTCAGCCGGTTGAAGAGTGTCGATTTTCCCGCGTTGGTGTAGCCGACCAAGGCGATAACGGGCCACGGCGCTCGCCCGCGCCGCTCGCGATGCAGCCCGCGCGTACGGCGGACCTGTTCGAGTTCCTTGCGCAGCCTTGCCATCCGCTGTCGGATCATACGCCGGTCGGCTTCGATCTGAGTTTCACCCGGGCCGCCGAGGAAGCCGAAACCTCCGCGTTGGCGCTCAAGGTGGGTCCAACTGCGCACCAATCGGCTTTGCTGATAGTCGAGATGCGCGAGCTCGACCTGGAGCCGACCCTCGGCGGTTGCTGCGCGCTCTCCAAAAATCTCAAGGATCAGGCCGGTCCGGTCGATCACCTTACGCTTGAGCTTTTCCTCAAGATTGCGCTGCTGGATCGGGCTGAGCGCACCGTCGACAATTACGAGTTCGGCGTCATGCAATTCGCAATCGGTGGCGATCTGCTCGATCTGGCCCGAACCAAACAAGGTGCCTGGGCGCATCGCACGCACCGGCACGACCCGCTCATCGGCGATGACCACGCCGATCGCGAGCGCAAGGCCGCACGCCTCTTCGAGCCGCTCGGCGGCGTCGATGGCGTAAGCCTGACCGCGAATGTCGGGGCACAGAACAAGCGTACGCGCATCGCGCGTCACTTCTCCCAGCAGGTCGTCGTCGAAGCTCAGTCGCCCTCGCCTTCCCAGTCGTCATCGGTCAGGTCGACCGGCGAAGCAGGCTGGATTGTCGAAGCGGCATGCTTGTAGGTCAGTTGTACGAAACCGTCGCGTTCGAGCAACACGCAGAACAGGTCATAGGCGGCGATGCGGCCCTGAAGCATGACACCGTTAACTAGGAACATGGTGACTTGGACCTCGTCTTCGCTCACGCGGGTGAGGAATACGTCCTGCAGCAAGCGCTGTCTGCCGCTGCCCTGCTGGCTGGCGAACTGTTCGGCATCGATCGGTTGGCCCGGCATGATGGTGGAAATCGCATGTTTATAGACAAGCTGCGATTGCCCGTCCCTCCGAAGGAGGATCGAGAAATTGTCGAACCAGGTCACGATGCCCTGCAGCTTGACGCCCTTCACGAGGAACACCGTTACCGAGATCTTGTTCTTGCGCAGCAAGTTGAGGAAGGCGTCTTGCAGCTTGGCTTGCTGCTGCTTGCCCGGATTGTCGGACGGCGCTGGCTTTTCGGACCGGGGGCGTGCGGAGAAAGTTCGCCCATTGGACATTGCTAATGCTCCTGTTCTTGGCGGCCGCTTTTGCAGTCCGCAATCTGGCGCGTGCATAAGTCCAGCGCCGTATTAAGTTACTATAGTGACCCCTTTGCGCACACTGGGCAATCCCGATTTGGTTTTGGGGTGGGCGCCTCAATTGGAGCATGGATTGGGTCAATCGGCCCGATCGGTCATCCCGAGCAGCTTGAGCTTCCGGTGCAACGCGGATCGCTCCATTCCAATGAAGGCTGCTGTTTTGGAGATATTGCCTGAAAACCTGCGAATTTGGACCGAGAGATATTCGCGCTCGAAGCTTTCACGCGCTTCCCGGAGGGGAACGCCCATTACACCTGCAAACGAAGTCGCTGCTGGCTCCCCTCCTGCCCCGCCATTGACCTCTCCTGGCAGCATGTGCGGTTCGACCGTTGTCAAGTCTTCCCGCGGCGTCATGATGATCGTGCGTTCGACGAGATTGCGCAGTTCGCGGACATTACCCGGCCAGTCATATGCTTGCAGCGCGGCCATCGCCTGTTCAGAAATATCGGGGGGCGGCAAGCCCTGATCTGCGGCGTAGCGGGTGAAGAAATGTTCGGCCAATGCCGGGATGTCGTCGCGCCGTTCGGAAAGCGACGGAATGCTGACGGGAACTACGTTGAGACGATAGAATAGGTCTTCGCGGAAGCGCTTCTCCTCCATTTCGATCGAAAGATCGCGCGATGTGGAAGAAACCACCCGAACGTCCACCCCGATTTGGCGACTTCCGCCCATCCGCACGAAGCTTTGTTCGGTCAGGACACGCAGGATCCTTGCCTGGGTCGAGAGCGGCATGTCGGCGACTTCATCAAGATAGAGCGTGCCGCCATCGGCCAGCTCAAGCAGCCCCGGCCGCACTTGCTTCCCATCTGACTCTTCCCCGAATAATTCCTGTTCGAAGCGCTCCGGAGTAATCCGGGCCGAATTGACGATGACAAAGGCATGCTCGGCGCGCGGGCTCCAGCTATGCAACAGACGCGCGGCCACTTCCTTGCCCGCTCCGGCAGGTCCAGAGATCAGCACACGGCTTCCAGTGCTGGCGACACGCTTCAGCGTTGCTCGGACCGCATTGATCGCTGACGAATTGCCGGTGAATTCCTCGCCGCGAGTAAATCCCTCGCGCAATTGGCTGTTCTCGCGCCTGAGCCGTTCTGTCTCGGTCGCCCGCTCTACCAACAGCAACAGGCGCTCTGCCTCGAACGGCTTTTCAATGAAGTCCATCGCACCGCGGCCCACCGCTGATACTGCGGTGTCGATATTGCCGTGACCGGAAAAGATGATCACCGGCAGTTGCGGTTCGCGGGCCTTGATCGCGTCGAGTACTTCGAGCCCGTCCATCTCGCTGCCATGCAGCCAGACATCGAGCAGCACCAGGCTTGGGCGCCGCTCGTCGATCGCGGCGAGCGCGCTCGCGCTGTCGGCGGCCGTGCGGCAGGCATAGCCTTCGTCACTAAGTACGCCAGAAACGAGCTCGCGAATATCGCTTTCATCGTCAACGACAAGAATTTCGAGTGCCACTATGGCATCTCCCTTGCTTCGATATTGTCGGGCTGGTGCGCGGTCCGTTCACCCAGCGGGTCGCGCGCGAAACGCAGGACCACTCGGGTCCCGTCCCCCTCGCCATCGGAAAAACTCATTTCGCCACCATGCTCGTCGACGATCTTGTTGACGATTGCGAGGCCGAGCCCTGTCCCTTTCTCGCGGGTCGTCATGTAGGGCTCAGTGATCCGGTCGCGTTCCTGCGGCAGACCCACGCCATTGTCTTGGACCGCAATAGTAAGATAGGCGTCGTTATTCGTCATCGTGACCGAAACCTTGCCTCGATAATCGGGCTCGGCATTCCGCGCACGTGCGTCAACGGCTTCTACCGCATTTTTGATGACGTTGGTCATCGCTTGGCCGAACTGGTGCCGGTCGCAACTCAGCATCCGCGCATTCAGGCCTTCGGTCGAAAGAGCGAAGTCCACTTCAGGATGCGCAACTTCCTGCAGGAACAGTGCCTGCCGCACTAAGTCAAGCGCATCTTCCTGCCGAAAGTTCGGCTTGGGGAGGCGCGCAAAGGAACTGAATTCATCGACCATCTTCCTAAGATCGCCGACTTGCCGCACAATCGTGTTGGTCAGTTCGTCAAACAGTTCGCCATCGCTTTCGATCTGCCGGCGATAGCGCCGTTTCAGCCTTTCAGTGGCAAGTTGAATCGGCGTGAGCGGATTCTTGATCTCATGCGCGATCCGCCGCGCAACATCCGACCATGCGGCCTGCCGCTGGTCGAGAAGCTGGCGGGTGATGTCTTCGAATGTGATCACGCTACCATCCTTTTCGGGTGCGATCTTGACCGCCAGGGTCAGCAACTCGTTACCTTTAGAATGCGTGACTATGCCGCTTCGAAGCCCAGCCTCGATCATGGCGGCGATTTGAGGGGAAAGGTCGGATAGAGCCATTCCCAACGCCGCGCCCCTCTTGACATCCTCAAGTAGCAGGTCTTGGGCTGAACCATTGATTAGGAGAACCTTGCTGGTCCCGTCGACCGAAATGACGCCGGCTGTGACGGAATCTAGCACGGCCTCCATGAAGGCACGGCGATCGTCGATCTGGCGATTGGCTTGGACCAGTGCCTTGGTCTGCTTGTCGAGTTGGGCCGTCATCCGATTGAAAGCGCGATTGAGCAGGCCGATTTCGTCGGCACCTGTGCGCCCCTCGACCCGCAATGCGAAATTGCCTGCCCCTACCTTACGCGCCGCCGCGACGAGATCGGTCAACGGCTCAACCTGCTGGTCAGCAAAGCGGAGCGCGAACCAGACCGCCAGGCCAACTAGCGCGAGACTTACAATGAACAAAGCGAGGTTGAGGCGGAGTTGGAGCGCGCGGGCGCGCTTAGTCAGCACTTCGTATGTGGCCGAAACCGACTGCGCCTTTTCCCAATAGTTGAAGGAATCTTCTTCAGGGCTGCGCGCATTATAAAGGTAAATTCCGGCGTCGCGGTCGATCGGCGCAAGCGCAGCGATACGTTCCGGGCTGCCCTCTACCCATACCAGGTCACCGCCATTCAGCTTCGGCAATCCTGATTGAATGAAGGCGTTCGGCTGATTGCCCTCTATCGGGTTGAGGATCGCTGCTGTGCGCAAAGATCCATCGGCGAGCTGTTGTACAATGGCGCTCTCGGAAATTTCACGACCCTGCGTTTGCAGGGCGTAGTAATCCGCAAATCCCTCGTCGGAAACCGCTCCACGTTCCAAGTAAAAACGCATGTCGCCTGCCATCGTGATGGTTTCCTGGGCCACGTCACGCTGGTTCTGGTCGTAATAGCCCTGCGCAAGCTCATTGGCGTTCTTCATCAGCCCGCGCGAATCATCCGAAAACCAGAAGTCGACGCCAGACTGGAACAAGATCGCGGCAAACCCCGCCACTAACAGTGTCGGCACCGCCGCGATGAGGGAGAAGAAGAACACGAGACGCACATGCAGCCGGGCCGTGCTGCCGGCCGCCCGGCGAAGCGCGAGCCGCCTGCCAAACAGCACAAGAAGTGTCATCGCCGGAACCAATGTACCTACCAGCAGGATCAAGACCTGAGCCGTGGGGAGCATCGTTCCATCAGGGGGAGCGCTCGTAAAAGCGAACCATGTGGCCCACATCGCAATCAGCAGAACAAATGCCGAAACCCGTTCGAGCCACACGAAAATATTCGCGCGGCGCGCAGCGAGGAGAAGGCGGCGCCACCAGCGAGGTGAATGATGTGTCTGCGAACCAGCGGACTGCGGCATAGTTGCAAGGATACAACGGTATTGTTGCAGTTTTGCAAGCTCTTTCTTGGAGCTGTACGTCAGACCGGTTTAGCAAATCGGTCGGCGTTGATGACCAATTCACCCAATCGCTTGCGCAGCGTGTTCCGGTTGATCCCGAGCAACTTGGCCGCGCGCAGTTGGTTGCCGCCGGTCTGTGCGAGAGCATATTCCATTAGCGGCTTTTCGAAAGCGGCAAGCGCATTGTGATAAAGCGCGCCAGGCGGGGGATGGTTGGCAGCGAGCCACAACTGCAACGCGCCGCCAAAATCGAGCCGTTGATCTACCCGGCTGCTATCACGCTCAGGCCCGATGACGTCGTCGAGCGCCTGGGCATCGATCAAATCTTCGCGGGCCAGCAACGTCAGGCGGTAGATGAGGTTGCGCAGCTCGCGCACATTGCCTCGCCATTGCCGCTGCTCAAGTCTGGCGATTGCATCGCGCGTGAGCTGGCGACGCGGCAATCCGTCCTCCGCCGCGAGGTTTAGGAAATGCTGAGACAGAACGTCAATATCTTCCCTGCGTTCGCGCAGCGGCGGCAATTCGATCGGCACCACGTTGAGCCGGTAGAACAGATCTTCCCGGAAGCGCCCTTCTGCGATCATAGGTGCAAGGTCACGATTTGTGGCGGCAATGATGCGCACGTCGACCGCGATTTCCTGCCGTCCGCCGACCCGGCGAATTCGGCCCGACTGGAGCGCTCGCAGCAGCCGCGTCTGGGCCTCAGGCGGCATATCGCCGATCTCGTCGAGGAACAACGTTCCACCATTCGCCTGTTCGAACTTGCCGATCGCTTGCCCCACCGCTCCGGTGAACGCACCCTTTTCATGGCCGAAAAGCTCGGTTTCGATCAAGGTGGAAGGGATTGCGGCCGTATTGACTGCGACGAACGGGCCAGATTTCCGTGCACCAAGCTGGTGGATCGCCTCGGCGACCAGTTCCTTTCCGGTGCCGGATTCGCCCGTGATCAGGACGGTAAGATCGTTGCGCAGCACCCGCGTGATCATGCGATAGACGCCCTGCATCGCCTGGCTGCGGCCAACCAGCGGCATCCCGTCGCCCTCTGCCGCAGGCGCAGCTTCCGCACCAGTACGCTGGCCTGCTGCCCGCTTCACAGCACGTACCAGTTCGTCGAGATCGAAGGGTTTGGGAAAATATTCGAAGGCCTTCGTTTCGCTGGCGCGAACGGCAGTGTCCAGCGTGTTCTGGGCCGAGAGCACGATAACCGGCATGTCCGGAGCGACCTCAAGTACTGCATCCAGCGAGGCGATCCCGTCTCCGTCGTCCAGTACCACATCGGTCAGCATGGCGTCGAAGCGGTGATCGGCCAGCACTCGGTCGCGCGCGGCGATGCTTACGCAATGATGGAGCGTAAAGCCTTCGCCCTCTAGAGCAGCGGTAATTACCGTTGCTATTGCGCGGTCGTCCTCGACCAGAAGCACAGACCCGCTCATACGGATTTCTCCCGATTGGCCACGGCTATATGGACGCGGAAATGTGTGAGGCCCAGTCGCGTATCGCGCTCATGAGCAATGCGACCTTGCATGTCGCGAACCAGCTTGCGTACCAGCGCCAGCCCAAGTCCCTGCCCCGACTTCTTGGAGGTCACGAAAGGTTCGAACACATGGTCGCGAAGCGATTCCTCGATTCCAGGGCCGTTGTCGGTCACGGTAATTTCGATGGGCAGCTTCACCGTGCGGCCAATGTGAACCGCGCTGAAAGCAAAGCCGCTCACGAAACGAGTTCTCACCGAAACCTGCGGCTTTGCCGCATCGCTGTTTCGCAGCGCGTCATGTGCGTTGGACAGGAGATTGATCAACACCTGTTCCAAAGCATCGCGGTTTGCCAGCACAGACGGTAGCGATGGATCGAACTCCTCGACGATCTCGATGCCGTCATTCCCAGCCGCGCGAACCGTGGTGATTGCCGAACGGATTGCCGCGTGGAGATTAGTAGGGCCGAGTTTTTCCGGCGTCGTACGCCCCAGTTGCTGCATTCGGTCGATCAGTCGCGCTATCCGATCAACCTCATCGGTTATCATGCATGCGAGATGTCGTTCGGCTGGCTCGAGCTTGCGCGCAACCAATTGCGCGGCCCCCCTGATTGCGGACAGCGGATTGCGGATTTCATGCGCAAGTACGGCGGGAGCGCCAAGGCTGGCCGCCTCCCCCTCCTGCTCGCGAGCCGCGTCGTCGCGCCCGGAGTCCGACAGGGTTACTACCCGCCACCCCGGAAAGGCAGCCAGTGGAGAAATCGTCAAATTGACCCGATGCTCCTGCCCATCGATGAACAACC
The DNA here is from genome assembly GCA_023260985.1 of Altererythrobacter sp. Lineage (GTDB taxonomy): Bacteria > Pseudomonadota > Alphaproteobacteria > Sphingomonadales > Sphingomonadaceae > Erythrobacter. The sequence continues at coordinate 26,176 of JALRKY010000005.1, forward strand.
GGATGTCGCGCGCCACTAGCGAAGCATCGGGCTGTGAAAGGTGATCGACAACGCGCTCATCGATTAGTTCGACCACTTCGGAAAAGAGCTGCCTGGACAGACGCTTATCGCTCTTGCCCAGTAGCATTTCGGCGGCGTGATTGGTCTCTGCAATGCGGCCTTCGGCGTCGAGCAGCAGCACAGCGAACACCATCCCGCCGATTATAGTTGCGGGATTGGGCTTGTTTTCCTGCGCCTCTATCATGACGTTCACGCCGCGCGACGCCTCAGAAAAGGCTCGTAGAAGCGCTCGATCTCGCCAAGCACCTGGTCGGGATCGTCGATGAAGTTCACGAAATTCCGGAACTCGGCCGAACCGTGCATCCCCTTGGTGTACCAACCCAAGTGCTTGCGGGCGATCTTGGCGCCGACGTCGCGCCCGTAATGTTCGAGCATGTCGTTGTAATGCTCGACCAGCGTTTCGTACTGTCCGTAAAAACTCGGACTTTCAAGCAATTCGCCCGTGCACCACCAATGCATAACCTGGCCCAGCAGCCAAGGCTTGCCATAGGCTCCGCGCCCGATCATCAGTCCGTCAGCACCCGATTGCTCGAGCGCCTTCGCGGCATCCTCGATTGTGCAGATGTCGCCATTGACGATAACAGGGATCGAGACCGCTTCCTTGACCTTGCGGATGAAGGCCCAGTCGGCGCTGCCCTTGTACATTTGGTTGCGCGTGCGGCCGTGCACCGTGATCATCTTTACGCCAAGGTCTTCGGCGATTTTCGCCAGTTCGGGCGCATTAAGGCTGGCATGATCCCAGCCCATCCGCATCTTGACCGTGACGGGCACATTGACGGCTTTCACCGTCGCTTCCATCAGCTTCGTTGCAAGCGGCACTTCGCGCATCAGTGCGCTGCCGGCGAACTGGCCGACCACCTTGCGCACAGGGCAACCGAAATTGATGTCTATGATAGCCGCGCCATTGCCTTCCTGCAGCTTCGCAGCTTCGCTCATACTCAACGGATCGCAGCCAACGAGTTGCATCGAAACAGGCTCTTCGGCCGCGTCCCACGCTGCCTTCTGGATCGATTGACGCGTTTCGCGGATCGCGGCTTCGCTGGCGATCATCTCGGTCACGTTAAGGCCCGAGCCATAGCGCCGCACCAGCTTGCGGAACGGCAGGTCGGTCACGCCCGTCATCGGCGCGAGAACGACCGGCGTTTCGATCCGCACCGGGCCGATTTCGATCGGCTTCAGTGCCGGAGGATTGGGAAGCGAAGTCATGACAATATGCAGGTGCCTAAAATTTGGGCAGCGCATAGTGGATTGCGCTCAGCCCGTCCAGTCCTTAAGCGCTGCCCGCCGTGAACGATACCAATGCCCTTCCCCCATTCGCCGCGATTGTCGTTGCCGCCGGCAAAGGGCTGCGCGCGGGTGGCGCCCTTCCCAAGCAATTCGCCAATTGGCGCGGTAAGCCGCTTGTGCGCCATTCGGTCGAGGCGTTGCTCGATGCCGGGGCAAATCCATTGGTCGTGGTGATACCGGAGGACGGCGAGGAATTCGCAAACGCCGCCCTTCAAGGATTGGGCAGCATCGGATTGATTGAAGGCGGCGAGACCCGACAGCAGTCGGTGCGCAATGGGCTCGAAGCGCTCACCACGAGCGCGCCGGATCGCGTTCTGATCCATGATGCCGCAAGGCCCGACTTGCCAAGCTCGGTGATCGCACGCCTGCTCGGCGCGCTGAAAGACAACGCTGGCGCTATCCCCGTCTTGCCTGTGGTCGACAGCATTGCCCTGGCCAAGGGCAGCCATATGGCTGGCAAGGCCGAGCGCGAAACCATGCGCCGGGTGCAAACCCCGCAGGCTTTCCGCTATGGCGCAATTCTGGACGCCCATCGTAACTGGACTGGCGCACCAGACGCCGGAGACGACGCGCAGGTGCTTGCCGCTGCAGGCGGCAAAGTTGTGCTGGTCGATGGTGACGAACGCTTGAAGAAGATCACTTTTGCAGAGGATTTCGTGAGTGAGATGCCCATCTTCCGTATCGGATCGGGGTTCGACGTCCACCGGCTGGCGGAAGGCGAGGAGCTTTGGCTTTGCGGCGTGCATATTCCGCATGAAAAGGGCCTTGCCGGTCATTCCGACGCCGATGTGGCGCTGCATGCGCTGGTCGATGCCCTTCTTGGCGCGATCGGCGATGGCGACATCGGAACCCACTTCCCGCCCAGCGACCCGCAATGGAAAGGGGCCCCCTCCCCGCTGTTCCTTGCACACGCTGCGAAGCTGGTGTCGCAGGCAGGCTATGCAATCGGCAATGTCGACCTGACGATCATCTGCGAAGCTCCCAAGATCGGCCCCCATCGTGACGCGATGCGCGCGAAGCTGGCCGAATTGCTGGGGATCGAATTGTCGCGAGTCAGCGTCAAAGCCACCACTACCGAACGGCTCGGCTTTACCGGTCGTGGAGAAGGCATTGCGGCGCAAGCTGTGGTAAGCTTGCGGGGCATGTGACATGAGAGACGGTATGACAGAGCAAGGCAGCCTTCTTCCCTCTGAAATTGAGCAACTCGCACGCAAGGTCGTCGAGGCCAATGTCGCGGCGGGGAGAACCGTTGCCTTGGCGGAGAGTTGCACTGGCGGACTGGTGGCGGCTGCCATCACCGAGATACCCGGCTCTTCCGCCGTGCTTGACCGCGGCTTCGTGACCTATTCGAACGAAGCCAAGATGGAGAGCCTAGGTGTTCCGCTCGACATCATCGAGACTTTTGGTGCGGTCTCGATCGCCTGCGTCTGGGCGATGGCGCAAGGCGCGCTGAAGCATAGCAATGCCGATGTGGCGGTTGCGATCAGCGGGATTGCCGGTCCGGGTGGAGGTACGACCCTGAAACCCGTTGGGACGGTAGTGTTCGCGCGTGCATCGCGGGGTGACAACGCCAAGCCGGAAGGCGAATTGAAGGTGTTTGCCGATATGAACCGTGCCGAAGTGCGCCGTCACGCGGCGCTTTGCGCGCTCGAACTGCTGCTTCCATAGACTTCCGCCGCGCGCGTTTCGAAGGCCGCCACCATCTTGTGGAAGGCGCGGTCGAAATATTGCCCCGCCAGCTTCTCGAACACGCGGCTCTTGAAAGCGAACTCGACGCTGAAATCGACTTCGCAACCGCCATCGGGGTGCGGGCGAAATATCCATGTGTTGTCGAGATCGCGAAGTGGGCCGTCGACGTAATGTACGTCGATCATGCGCGGCCGCTCTTTCTCCACTCGCGACGTGAATTTTTCGCGCAAGGATTTGAAACCAACCACCATGTCGGCGATCATTTCGGACTCGCTGTCCGAGCGCACGCGAGTGGCGATTACCCAAGGCAGGAACTCGGGATAACGAGCCACATCGGCCACAAGGTCGAACATCTGCTCCGCGCTGTATGGCAGGCGGCGCGTTTCGCGGATGCCTGGCATCAGGCGCCTTGCCTGGCCTCGAGCGCTGCTTCCGCCTTGGCGAGCTTTTCTGCACGCGCGGCCTTCATCTGCGCGAAATCCTCGCCCGCGTGATAGCTCGAACGGGTCAGCGGGCTTGCAGCCACCTGCAGGAAGCCCTTTGCCCGGGCGATCGCGCCATAGGCCTTGAACGCATCGGGAGTGACGAATTCCTCAACCGTCGCGTGGCGCGGAGTCGGTTGGAGATATTGCCCCATGGTGATGAAATCGACTTCGGCGCTGCGCATGTCGTCCATCACCTGATGAACTTCGAGCCGCTGCTCACCCAAGCCCAGCATGATCCCCGACTTGGTGAAAATCATCGCATCGTGGCGCTTCATCTCTTCGAGCAGGCGCAGCGATGCGTAATAGCGCGCGCCTGGTCGGATCGTCGGATAGAGTCGCGGCACGGTTTCGAGATTATGGTTGTAAACGTCTGGGCCAGCTTCACAAATCGCCTCGACCGCCGCGCGCATCTTGCCACGGAAATCGGGCGTCAGGATCTCGATAGTGGTATCCGGCGTCTCGCGGCGAAGCGCCTTGATCACTTTCACGAACTGCCCTGCCCCGCCATCAGGCAGGTCGTCGCGGTCGACGCTGGTAATGACGATGTGTTCGAGCCCCATCTTGCCTGCCGCGATCGCGACATTCTCTGGCTCCATCGGATCGACCATGCGCGGCATGCCGGTCTTGACGTTGCAGAAGGCGCAGGCGCGCGTGCAAACATCGCCCAGGATCATCACTGTCGCGTGCTTCTTGGTCCAGCATTCGCCGATATTCGGGCAAGCGGCCTCTTCGCAGACAGTGTTGAGGTTCAATTCGCGCATGAGCTTGCGCGTCTGGTTGTATCCCTCGCTCACCGGAGCTTTCACCCGGATCCAGTCCGGCTTGCGTTGACGCGCGGGGCGCGGTGCTTCGCTGCCCTGTGGCGGGGATGATAGGTCGTTCATGGCGCCCATCTAGGGAAAGGGCGTGCTCGGCGCAACAACTGCATCTTGCCGAATTACGTATGCTTGGCTAACCGGCGCCTCATGGACGCTAGCACGCTACAGACCTTCACTTCACCGGTAGTTCTGTTCTTCGTTCTCGGTGTTGCCGCAGCGTTCGCACGATCAGACCTCGCCATACCTGAAGCAATTGCCAAGGGCATGTCGCTTTATCTCATGGCCGCAATCGGCCTGAAGGGCGGCGTTGCAGTCTCCAAGTCCGGCATAGACGGCACAGTTCTAGCAGCGCTCGGCGCGGGCATCGCCGCAAGCTTCCTGATCCCCTTTCTGGCCTATGCAGTCCTGAAGGGCTTCGGCAGGCTCGACCGGATCAACGCAGGCGCAGTTGCCGCGCATTACGGCTCCGTCAGCGTGGTCACCTTCGTAACCGCGGTTGAAATTCTCGATGCGCAGTCGAAGCCGCCGGGAGGCTATATGGTGGCAGTAATGGCCACGATGGAAACGCCGGCCATCCTCACTGGCCTTCTGCTCGCCCGCGGACTCGGCAGCCAGGGTGGGCAGCCCAAGGGCGAACTGCTCCACGAAGTGTTCTTCAATGCCTCTGTGGTGCTGCTCCTCGGCGCTTTCGGCATCGGATTGATAGGCGGAGCAGACGGATTTGCGGAAGTCAGCCCCTTCTTCGAAGCGGGCTTCAAGGGTGTTCTTTGCATCTTCCTGCTCGACATGGGCCTTATCGCTGCACGGCGCATGATGGATGCGCGCGCACTCACCTGGCGACTTGCGGCGATTGCCATTGGCTTGCCCTTGTTGAACGGATTTCTCGGGACCGCGCTGGGGACAGTGATCGGGCTCGACGTCGGCTCTGCCGCGGCGCTCGGCGTGCTCTGCGCAAGCGCAAGCTATATTGCGGTACCGGCGGCGATGCGCTTTGCCCTTCCCGAGGCTGACCCGGGGATTTACCTCACCATGTCGCTCAGCCTCACTTTCCCCTTCAATATACTCATCAATATCGGCCTGATTAGCGCCACCGCCAGCCTGCTCGCCGGTATAGGAGCTGCAGCACCATGATTGAAACGGTTACCCGCAAGCGCATCGAAATCCTTACGGACACCGCTTTGGTGAAGCGCGTAACCGACGCGATCGACCGTGTGGAAATCACCGGCTGGACAGTCACCCCGGTATTGTCGGGCAAGGGCCGCGAAGGTCGCTGGCGCGAAGAGCGCGTGATGGGCACCGACAAGGTCCTTGTCCTGACCATCGCTGCCGAAGACAAGGCTATGCGTCTTGCCGAAGAGATTGCGCCGATACTGACCTCTCATGGCTTGCTGTTCAGTATGTGGGATGTGCAGGTGATCCGCGGCGAACGTTTCTGAGGCTGTTGATGGGGGGAGCCAGAGATGCCTGAATTCGCAGCCTTGCTGAATGGCTATCGCCGCTTCCGTAATGACGGCTATCCCCGCCAACGCGCACGCTATGACCAGTTGGTTGCAGAAGGGCAAAGCCCCAAGTTGATGATCATTGGCTGCTCGGACAGCCGGGTCGATCCGGCTCAGATTTTCGATGTCGATCCGGGCGAGATTTTCGTCGTGCGCAATGTTGCGGCTTTGGTCCCGCCATTCGAGACGACGCCCGGCCACCATGGCGTTTCCGCTGCCGTCGAATTCGCCGTGCAAATGCTTGAAGTAAAGCAGATCGTCGTAATGGGGCACGGCATGTGCGGTGGCTGCAAGGCTGCACTCACCCAAAATCTGGAGGGGAACAAGCCGGGTAAAGGAGGGTTTGTCGCGGATTGGATCCATTTGCTCGACGAAGCGCGCGAACCGGTTGCTGCGCGTTACGGCACCATCGGCCGCGATGCCGAGCGCGCCATGGAATTGGAAGCAGTCAAAGTCAGCCTTGCGAACTTGAGGTCATTCCCGTGGGTCAAGGACAAGGAGAAAAGTGGCACGCTTAAGCTGCGCGGGGCATTCTTCTCGATTTCCGAGGGCGTGCTTTATGTGCTCAACGAGGCAAGCTGCAGTTTCGAGCCCATTGAATGAGTCAACGTCGCTGGCGGGGCCAGACCGGCCCGGCCTAGGCGACCTGATGCAGTAATTCGACGGACGCGATTTCGGCTCTCCTACTCTCGCATAGCAAGCCATCGATATGCAAAATCAAGGGCGCCGCCCCTGCTGGAGCGACGCCTTTGAATAGTAACAAGCGGCCTTTTCAAGCGCCGGGCGGAGGTTCCAGCGCGGCGGCCGGAGCCGACGCGTTCTTCTTCTGATAGGCATAGGCCGCCCACAAGCGAGCGATAGGGTCGCGTTTGCCGCCGATCTTGCGGAAAGTCGCGATGGCCTCATCATACTTGCCCTGCTCGGTCTGAGCGATGCCAAGGCGCGTCTCGACTTCGGCGGTATTCACGCCAGGCATACCCAGCGCCTTCGTGTAGAACTCCTCGGCCTTAGGATACTGGCCATAGCTGAGCAAGGTGTCGCCCGCAGCCACAACGGTGCGCAGCCCCACATTCGCGGCCCGCGCGTCGCTTTCGAGAGACGGCAATTCGCGTTCGTCGGCAGCGATTCGACCATTGGCGAGCTGAAGGGCATCTGCGAGGTAGATATCGTCACGGCTTGCTCGGCCAGAATTGAATGCGTCGTCGATCACGGTCTTAACCTCCTTCGGGAGGCGGCGCGCGTCGGCGGCTTCGACATAATCGCTATATTCGTACTTTTCCTGCAGTGCGCCGACCCGCAACGACAGGCGCAGCAGATCGAGCGTTTCGGGCCCATCGAGCGAGTTCATGTTGCGGGCGATATTGATCGCGTCGCGCCAGTTCGTTGCAGAGGGGTAGTCGATCACCCAACCGGTCACGAACTCATAAACCTGCGGAGTGACCTGATTATTATAGCCAACGCTGACTCCGCGCCTATACCACGTTTCCTCGACCTTCTCGCCATCGGCTTTCGCATTGGCGATCGCTTGCGCAAGGTAATTCAAACCGTCAGCATAACGCTGTTCTGAAATGAAGCTCTCCGCCATCATCGTCTGCATGTCGGCAACAGATAGATCAGCGGTGGTAAACTGTGTGTCGATTGTATTCTGCAGGAAGACCCGTGATTCAGCGAACTGCCGCTGCGCATTCGACAACTGGTAAGCCATGAAGTTGAAGCGGCCGACCTGTTCGGGCGCCACCTTGCCGCTTTCGAGCATCAGTTTCATGCCTTGCAATTGCAACGTCTGGTCACCCGTCTTCGCACCGGCATTGTAGATCAAATTGCCCGCAACGTTCTTTTCATCTGAAGAAACGGTCAGCGCAAGCAGCGCCGGGAACTGGGTCTTGGCGGTCGCGATATCGCCGCCTTCGGTGTTCAGAGCTGCCTGAAGCGACTGGAACATTGCCACGAATTCTTTCGAATAGGCAGCAGCTTTTGCTTTCTTCTTTTCCTTCTTTTCGCGCTGGGCGAATGCAGGCTCGGCCACGACACCGCTGAGCAGCGCTGTACCCGTTGCGAGCGCGATCGCCAGCGCCAGATTCGAAACCGGCTTCTTGCCCGTGCGGCTGCTAGAAACGAAAAAACGCATTGAATTCTCTCCTGGAACCAAATCCTGAGCATCCGAAAAAGACGCTTCCATCTTTCATGCGGCGCAGCAATGGCCTGCTTGTCCGCATTTTGCAATTCCCGCTATGCGCAAGGGGCTGAACGGGCTTTGAATGAGGCGTGCAGGATTACGTTCATGCGGCGGGACGGACTTTGCGCCTTTGTGTGGAAAAAGGCCCGATGTTCCACTTATGATCCCGGTGAGCGGTGGCGAAAATCGCTCCCCTTCCCTACAAGGGATGAAGCCTTTCTACGGCCCGAAGCAAAGCTAGATCGGACCTGATTTGAACGACGATACTGAAATCCTTCCCCCGCCCCGTCCCTTGGGCGAGTTTGAACGCGTCGACATCGTCGACGAGATGAAGACGAGTTACCTCGATTACGCTATGAGCGTGATCGTGAGCCGCGCGCTGCCTGACGTGCGCGACGGCCTCAAGCCGGTGCACCGGCGTATCCTTTTCGCCAGTCATGAAGGCGGATTCGTCGCTGGCAGGCCCTATCGCAAGAGCGCCAAGATCGTTGGCGACGTGATGGGTAACTACCACCCGCATGGCGACGCCGCGATCTACGACGCACTGGCGCGTATGACTCAGCCATGGTCGATGCGCGTTCCGCTGGTCGACGGCCAGGGCAACTTCGGCTCGATGGACCCCGATCCACCGGCATCGATGCGTTACACCGAGGCGCGCCTTGCCCGTGTCGCCAATTCGCTGCTCGACGATCTCGACAAAGATACGGTCGATTTCGCCGACAACTATGACGGTTCCCGCAGCGAGCCGACCGTTCTGCCCGCGCGTTTCCCCAACTTGTTAGTCAATGGGGCAGGCGGGATCGCGGTGGGCATGGCGACAAACGTGCCACCGCACAATCTGGGCGAGGTGATCGACGGCTGCCTTGCCTATATCGAAAATCCGGCGATCACGACAGAAGAACTGATCGCTTACATTCCCGGACCGGACTTCCCGACCGCCCCGCTGATCCTCGGCCAGTCGGGCAGCAAGGCCGCCTATACCACCGGGCGCGGCTCGATCCTGATGCGCGCACGGCACGAAATCGAGAGCGGTCGCGGCGATCGCCAATCGATCGTGCTCACCTCTATCCCCTACCAGGTTGGCAAATCCGGCCTAGTAGAGAAGATCGCCGACGCGGCCAAGGAAAAGCGGATCGAGGGCATTTCCGACATTCGCGACGAATCGAGCCGGGAAGGCGTGCGGGTGGTGATCGACCTAAAGCGTGATGCCACGCCTGAAGTTGTGCTCAACCAGCTGTGGCGCCACACTCCGGCGCAAGCGAGCTTCCCAGCCAACATGCTTGCGATCCGTGGCGGCAGGCCGGAAACGCTGATGCTGCGCGAGTTCATCCAGGCCTTCATCAACTTCCGCGAGGAAGTGATCACCCGTCGCACCAAGTTCGAACTGAACAAGGCTCGCGAAAGGGCGCACATCTTGCTGGGCCTTGTGGTCGCGGTATCGAACCTCGACAAAGTCGTTGCGATGATCCGCGGTTCGTCGAATCCGGCGGACGCACGCGCGAAGCTGCTCGCCAAGGAATGGCCAATTGGTGATATCGCCCAGTATATCCGGCTGGTCGAAGCGATCGAACCCAATGCCGAACAGGAAGGTGGCACCTATCGCCTCAGCGAACGACAGGTGAAGGCCATTCTCGATCTGCGCCTCCATCGCCTGACTGCATTGGGCCGCGACGAGATCGGCGACGAGCTCAAGGAACTATCGCTGGCGATAGAGGAATATCTCTCGATCCTGGCCGATCGCGTAAAGCTCTATCGCGTGATGCGCGGTGAACTCGAGGAAGTTCGCGCCACCTATGCCACGCCGCGCATGTCCGAAATCGCACCTGCGTGGGACGGGCTCGAAGACGAAGACCTGATCGAGCACGAGGACATGGTCGTGACGGTTACGCTCGATGGCTACATCAAGCGCACGCCGCTTTCGACCTTCCGTGCCCAGCGCCGCGGTGGCAAGGGCCGCGCCGGCATGTCCACCAAGGACGAGGATGCCATTGCCGAGATGTTCGTAACCAGCACCCACAATCCGGTGCTGTTCTTCTCGACCGCAGGCAAGGTCTATCGCCTAAAGGTCTGGAAGCTGCCGGAAGGCGGCCCCAACACGCGCGGGCGGCCGATCGTCAACATGCTCCCCGCACTCGACGAGGGCGAAACGATCCGCACCGTGTTGCCGCTGCCCGAGGACGAGGACAGCTGGGGGGCGCTGAGCGTGGTATTCGCAACCGCCAAGGGCAATGTCCGCCGCAACGGGATGGACGCTTTCACCAACATCCCCTCGAACGGCAAGTTTGCCATGAAGTTCGACGAGGACAGCGAAGACCGGCTGATCGGCGTGGCCTTGCTCGAAGCGAGCGACGACGTGTTGCTGGCAAGTAAGCAGGGAAAGGCGATCCGCTTTGCTGGGGACGATGTGCGCGAGTTCCAGTCGCGCACGTCCACCGGCGTGCGCGGCATGAATTTGAAGGTGGTTGACGAAGTCGTATCGCTCTCGATCCTGCACCGCGTCGGCACCGATGCCGAAGAACGCGAGCAATATCTCCGCTTCGCCCCGTGGAAGGCGGAGAGGGAGGGCGAGCCCGAGCTGGCTGCTGATCGTGTCGCCGAATTGCAGGAACGCGAGCAGTTCATCCTCACCGTCTGCGCGAATGGCTATGGCAAGGTCTCGTCAGCCTACGAATATCGCCGGATCGGACGTGGCGGCCAGGGCATCGCCAATATCGACAATATCCCCCGCAATGGGCCGGTGGTGGCAAGCTTCCCCGTGCGCCATGGGCAACAATTGATGCTCGTGACCGACCAGGCGAAGCTTATCCGCCTGCCGCTGGACCTGCGCCATCTCACCGAAGAGGGCGATGCCGGTGAAAAGGCCTTCCGCGTCATCGGGCGCAGTTCTGCTGGTGTTCGGCTGTTCAATGTGGCCGAAGGCGAAACCATCGTCAGTGCGGTACTGATCGACGAAACCGAAGAACCCGAGAGCGAAGCCGAAGAGGCTGTAGTCGAAGAAATGGTAAGTCGCGGCGCAGCCGAGACCAAGCCTTACACTCCTCCGCAATCCGACGCAGATATCGAGGGTGAACCAAGCAAATGACGCTTGCAGTCACCCCGTCAGGGCAGGCCTGTGGCGCACGTGTCACCGGGGTTGACCTTGGCGGGGAGCTGTCGCCCGAATTGGTCTCTCAAATCCGCAAGGCATGGCTCGCTAAGCGGGTCCTGGTCTTTCCCGGGCAGCAAATGGACGATGATGCGCTTGAGCGTTTCACTGTCGCAATGGGCGGGTTTGGCGAGGATCCCTTCTTCGCCCCGATCGAAGGGCGCGAGCATATCGCTGCAATCCTGCGTGAGGCCGACGAAAAGACGCCTTTGTTCGCGGAAAACTGGCATAGCGACTGGAGCTTCCTGCCCCGCCCGCCTGCCGGCACTTGCCTCCTCTCTGTGGATATACCGCCCATTGGCGGAGACACGCTGTTCGCCGACCAGATTGCGGCCTTCGCTGCACTGCCCGAAGAGCGGAAAGCCTATCTCAGGACGCTGACCGCGATCCATAGCGCGCAATTGGCCTATGCGCCGGAAGGAGCATATGGCGAGAAGGACGAGGGTCGCTCGATGTCGATTCGGCCAAATGAAAGCGCACGCGCCACCCAAACGCATCCATTGGTACAGCGACACCCGGAAACCGGTGAGGAAGCGCTGTTCTCCACCTTGGGCTATGTCATCGGCATCGACGGCATGGCACAGGCTGAGGCGATGGCACTGCTGTCAGAGCTGGCGCAGTGGCAGGGGCGCGAGGAGTTCACCTATCGTCACCGGTGGGAACGGGGAATGCTAGTGATCTGGGACAACCGCAGCGTGTTGCACAAGGCCACCGGCGGTTACGAAGGCCACCGCCGCGAATTGCACCGCACCACGATTGCCGCCTACGGCAGCTGATCGTCTTCCTCTGCCAATTCGTGGCGCAAAGTCTGCACCACGCCGGTCGCGATCAGGAACTGCCCGCCGAAATAGCACGGCCAGATCAGATAATCGGGCAGGACGCCAAGGTCGATTGGGCCCAGATTGCCGAAGATCAGCCAGTCCGACACAACGAACAGCACAGCACCGATGCCAACGCGATAGCGCGGAAAGCGGCTCATCCAAGCGGTTGCGGCCATCAAGCCCAGTGCAGTCGCATAGAGCGTGACCATTGCGTCCCCGCTCAGGAACCAGCTCACCAGCGGCGTGCCGACCAGCAGGGCCGCAGCCAGCGCCATCTGGCTCACGGCATGACGCTCACGCGGATTATGAAGGTAGAGCCAGATCGCGATCGAATGCCCAACGAAGAACAGCCCGCCGCCCAATCTGAAATCGAACTCGATGCCAATATCGCCCAACGCACCGAACATCATAACGGCAGCGATCAGTGTGGCATTGGTCCCGCTCGCGCGCCGGATCGCGTAGAACGCGAGGCATCCGACCGCGAGCCCCTTGATCGCTGTCCGCCATATCTCGGCCAAGACGCTGTCCTGCACGAAATAGAAGGCAAGCGCCGCTGCAATGCTCGCAAGCAGCCAGGGCCGGTGTTCGATCAGCGCGCGTTTGGGCATGGAATCTCCGTCTCGTTTCAGTCTTGGACTTGATGAATCACCGGGGC
>JALRKY010000053.1 GCA_023260985.1 Altererythrobacter sp.
CGTTGCCGCCGCCCAGACCTGCGCCGCGATGACGGCCGACCGCGTCGATCTCGTCGACGAAGACGATGCAGGGCGCGTTTTTCTTCGCCTGTTCGAACATGTCGCGGACGCGCGAGGCGCCGACGCCGACGAACATCTCGACGAAGTCCGAGCCGGAGATCGAGTAGAACGGCACGCCGGCCTCGCCGGCGACGGCGCGCGCCAGCAGCGTCTTGCCCGAGCCGGTCGGGCCGACGAGCAGGATGTTCGACTTGGCCAGTTCGACATCGTTGCCCTTGCCACTGTGCTTCAGTCGCTTGTAGTGGTTGTGTACCGCGACCGAGAGCACGCGCTTCGCGCGGTCTTGCCCGATCACATAGTCATTGAGCGTGTCGAAGATATCCTTCGGCGTAGGGACTTCGCCTTCCTTGCGCCCGGCGATCCCCGCCTTGGTCTCTTCGCGGATGATGTCGTTGCACAGTTCCACGCATTCATCGCAGATGAATACGGTGGGCCCTGCGATGAGTTTGCGTACTTCGTGCTGCGACTTGCCGCAGAAGCTGCAGTACAGGGTGCTCTTGCTGTCAGTTCCGCTCAATTTGGTCATTTCCTAGAGTTCCTGAACCCCCATTATATGGGGATTCGGCCAATCTATACCCGCATAATGATGAATCAACCTATAGCGCACGCTTTTGCGGCCCTGCGTGGCGCCAACCGGGCGCCGGGCGCGGATCGTGGCGCCGGTGTCCCGCAAAGAGGCGAAAAGCCCGGAAATCTTACTCCGGAGCGCCGCCAGAACCCTCGGCTTCACCCGAACCTTCGCCTTCGGGGCGGCTTTCGAAGACCTTGTCGACGATCCCGAACTTGAGTGCTTCATCGGCCTCAAGGAAGGTATCGCGGTCCATCGCCTTCTCGATATCAGTCAGGCTCTTGCCGGTATACTTCACGTAAAGGCTGTTCATCCGCTCGCGAATGCGCAGGATTTCGCGCGCCTGGATCTCGATGTCGGACGCCATGCCGCGGGCGCCGCCCGAAGGCTGGTGCACCATGATCCGCGCATTGGGCAGCGCGATGCGCATGCCCGGCTCGCCCGCCGCCAGCAGGAAGCTGCCCATGCTGGCAGCCTGCCCGATGCACACGGTCGAAACGCGCGGCTTGATGTATTGCATGGTGTCGTGGATAGCCATGCCGGCAGTCACCACCCCGCCAGGCGAGTTGATGTACATGCTGATCGGCTTCGAAGGATTCTCGCTTTCGAGGAACAGCAGCTGGGCCACTATCAGCGAAGCCATGTTGTCTTCCACCTGTCCGGTCACGAACACGATGCGTTCGCGCAGCAGGCGGCTGAAGATGTCGAAGCTGCGCTCGCCGCGGCTGGTCTGCTCGACCACCACCGGCACCAGCGCCCCGGTCAGGGGATCGCGGGTGAACTGGCCCTGGGCGCTATAGGTTTCGCCGGAATTGCCGAGCAGGTCGATCATCGATTCTTCCTCATAGAATTACGTGATCGTCTATGTCGGGCCGCGCGGCGTGATGTTCAAGGGCATTAACCCTTGCCCTGCCCAAATGCATGTGGATGCTTGCATTGGATGCGCATGGTGGCAGTGTGCACCAATGCAGACATACGCCGCGCTGATCGCACTCGCCCTCGCTTCTGTCCCTGTCGCCGCGCAGGATGCGGCACCGCCTCCGGAAAGCCCCAACATCGCCGAACGCCATGGGCTCGAACGCTACCAGCGCATCCTCGAACTGGACGATGGAGAAAACGGACTCAACGCGGTGATCGCACTCAACCCGGAAGTCGGGCGCGAAGCCGGTGAAGCCTTCGATGCCGGAACTTCGCTCGGCGGGCGCACGGTGCTGGTGAAGGACAATATTGAGACCTCCGAATGGCCGACCACCGCCGGTTCGCTGGCGCTGAAGGGCAATATGACCGGCCGCGATGCCCCCATGATCGCGCGGCTGCGCGCCGCTGGCGGCGTAGTGCTGGGCAAGACCAACCTTTCCGAATGGGCCAATATCCGCGACAATGATTCTACCAGCGGCTGGAGCGCGGTAGGCGGCCTCACGCGAAACCCGCATGCGATCGACCGCAACGCCTGTGGATCTTCCTCTGGCAGCGGGGCTGCCGTTGCGGCAGGCTTTGCCTGGGCGGCCATCGGCACTGAGACCAATGGCTCGATCACCTGCCCTGCCAGCGTGAACGGCGTCGTCGGCTTCAAGCCCACCGTCGGCATGGTCAGCCGCACCCATGTGGTGCCGATCAGCGCGACGCAGGACACGGCCGGGCCGATGGCGCGCAGCGTGTTTGCCGCGGCCCAGCTGCTCGGCGCGATCGCCGGAAGCGACCCCGCAGACCCGGCAACCGCAGATGCGGATCGTTACGCGACCGATTTCACCGCGGGCCTTGCCGACTATTCGCTCAAGGGCGTGCTGATCGGCGTGATGCGCAACCAGATCGGTCGCCGCCCCGGCGTGACGGCATTGTTCGAGCAGGCCTTGCGCGACCTCGAGGCGGCGGGCGCAGAACTGGTCGATGTCGAATACAGCTATCCTGAAGGCTTCTGGGGCCGCTCGCTGACCGTGCTGCTTTTCGAATTGCAGCGCGACATGAACGCCTATCTCGCCACTCTTCCCGATCCGGCCATGCCTGATACGCTGGCAAACCTTGTCGCATTCAACCGCGCGCATGCGGATCAGGAATTGCGCTGGTTCGGGCAAGACCTGTTCGAGCAGGCGCTGGGAACAACCGACGAGGCGGCCTATCGCGAAGCGCTCGAAACCAATCTCAAGGCAACGCGCGAAGATGGTATCGATCGCCTGATGGCCGAGCACCAGGTTAGCTTCCTGGTCGCGCCGACCACCGGCCCGGCCTGGTCGACCGATCTCGTCAATGGCGACAATTTCGGCGGCGGGATCGGCGCAGGTTCGCTCCCGGCGATCGCGGGCTATCCGCATCTCACAGTGCCGATGGGCGCTGTGGAGCGGCTGCCGGTGGGCTTCAGCATCTTTGCCGGCAAGTGGCAGGACCACGAAGTGCTGAAAGCTGGCGCCGCATACGAAAGGGCGCGGACAGCACAGCTGCCCACGCCCTCTTTCAAACCGTGGCGCCAGGCGGACTGACTGCCGGACCCAAGCTGATTACTTCTTGGCCGCAGCCTTCTTGGCAGGGGCCTTCTTCGCGGCCGGCTTCTTTTCGGCTGCGGGCTTCGCCTCTGCCTTCTTTGCGGCAGGCTTCTTGGCAGGGGCCTTCTTGGCCGCAGGCTTTTCTTCCTTGGCTGCTTCCTTCTTGGGAGCTTCCTTCTTGGCCACGCCCTTCTTGGCGGGGGCCTTCTTGGCAGTGGCCTTCTTCTTCGGGGTCGGCTTCGCCTCTGCGGTTTCATCCGCTTCGATCGCAGCTTCAAGCTCTTGCTGCGTGACTTCGCGTTCGGTGACTTCGGCCTGGTCGAACAGGAAGTCGACGACCTTGTCTTCATACAGGGGAGCGCGCAGCTGGGCTGCGGCCATCGGCTCCTGGCGGACATAGTCGACGAACCGCTGGCGGTCTTCCGGGCGATACTGCTGGGCAGCCTGCTGGATCAGCATGCTCATTTCCTGCGCAGTCACTTCCACGCCATTGGCCTGGCCGATTTCCGACAGCAGCAGGCCCAGGCGCACGCGGCGTTCGGCGATGCTGCGGTATTCGTCACGCTCGCTCTGGATTTCCTTGAGCGCTTCCTGCGGGTTTTCCTCGCGCGAGGCTTCCTGCTGCAGCTGCGCCCAGATCTGGTCGAATTCTGCGTTCACCATGCCTTCGGGCACTTCGAAATCGTGGCCGGCGGCAAGCTGGTCGAGCAACGCGCGCTTCATCTGCGTGCGGGTAAGCCCGGCGGTCTGCTGTTCGAGCTGGCCACGGATCAGGCCCTTGAGCTGGTCGAGCCCTTCGAGGCCGAGCGACTTGGCGAAGTCTTCGTCAACCTTGGTTTCGCCTTCGACCTTGACTTGCTTCACATTGATGTCGAATTCGACTTCCTGGTCCGCGAGGTGCTCGGCCGGATATTCGGCGGGGAAAGTGACCTTGATGGTCTTCTTGTCGCCGGTCTTCGCGCCAACCAGCTGCTCTTCGAAGCCGGGGATGAATTGGCCCGAACCGATCACCAGCGCAGCGTCTTCCGCCTTGCCGCCTTCGAATTCCTCATCGCCCAGCCGGCCGACGAAATCGATGATCAGCTGGTCGCCTTCGGCAGCCTTTTTGGTCTTCGGCGCGTCCTTGTAGCTCTTCTGCTCGCCGGCGATGCCCTGAAGCTCCTCGTCGACGGCTTCGTCGGACACCGGCACCACCAGCTTTTCGAGCTTCAAGCCGTCTGTCGACGGCGCTTCGATGGCCGGCAGCACTTCCAGCTCGACCGCGATTTCCGCGTCCTTGCCTTCTTCATAGCCTGCGCCCAGCTCGATGCGGGGCTGCATCGCGGGGCGCAGCTCCTTGTCCTTCATCAGCTTGTCGACCGATTCGCGGATCACGTCATTCACAGTCTGCGCGTGCAGCTGTTCGCCGTGCATCTTCTTGACGAGATTCGCTGGCACCTTGCCGGGGCGGAAGCCGGGCATGCGGACCTGCGGCGCAATCTTCTTGATCTCTGCCTCGATCTTGGCGGCGATATCGCCTGCCTTGATCGTCAGCTGATAGGCGCGCTTGAGGCCCTTGTTGGTCGTTTCCTTGATCTGCATGGGATTAAAACTGATGCCTTTTCAACAATTTCGCTATGACAAAGCCACGTTCGAGCGAATTGGTGCGGGCGAAGGGACTCGAACCCCCACATCTTGCGATACTGGTACCTAAAACCAGCGCGTCTACCAATTCCGCCACGCCCGCTAGCCCGAACGAAGCCGCGCGCGAAACGGAAGCCGCTTCGCGTGTAGGGGAGCGCCATTAGTCGGGCAGACGCGAAAGGGCAAGCGGAAGCCGCTTGTTTGGTTCACTCCACGCGACTAAGGGCCCGCGCATGACCGAGAATTCCACAAACGACACTCCGCCCGACCGCCTGTCGGTGAATGCGCGCAGCGAATTTTTCGATGCCGACAAGCTGCAGCGCGGCATTGGCATCCGCTTCAAGGACCGCGTCCGCACCGATATCGAGGAATATTGCATTTCCGAAGGCTGGGTTCGCGTGCAGGCCGGCAAGAGCATGGACCGCCACGGCAACCCGCTGACCATCAAGCTGACCGGCCCGGTAGAAGCCTGGTACGAAGACCTGGGCGACAACCCGACGGTCGCTAAGGCCTGAGCCCGCACGAGGCTTGCCTTCGGGCAAGATAAGGGCCACTCCGCCCGGCAAGCATGAAACCGCAGGTGATCATCATCGGCCGACCCAATGTCGGCAAGTCCACGCTGTTCAACCGGCTGGTGGGAAAGAAGCTCGCGCTGGTCGACGACCAGCCGGGGGTGACGCGCGACCGCCGCATGGGCGATGCAGACATCGCGGGCATGGCCTTCACCATCGTCGACACCGCCGGTTGGGAAGACGACGATCCCGAAACGCTGCCCGGGCGGATGCGCAAGCAGACGGAAGTCAGCCTGGAGGGCGCCGACGCCGCGCTGTTCGTGATCGATGCGCGCGCGGGCCTGACTCCGCTGGACGAAGAAATCGGACGCTGGCTGCGCGGGCAAAGCGTGCCGGTTGTGCTGGTCGCCAACAAGGCGGAAGGCCGCGCGGGCGAAGGCGGCGTGCTCGAAAGCTATTCGCTGGGGCTGGGAGAACCGATCGCCATCTCGGCGGAGCATGGCGAAGGCGTGGCCGACCTGTTCGGCGCGCTGTGGCCGATCATCGGGGCGAAGGCCGAAGCTTCGGAAACCGCCGCCGAGTTCGCGCTGAGCGAGGGTGAGGAGGCTCCGCTCGGCCCGCTCAAGCTGGCCATCGTCGGGCGGCCCAACGCAGGTAAATCGACCCTGATCAACCGCCTGCTGGGCGAAGACCGGCTGCTGACCGGCCCCGAGGCGGGAATCACGCGCGATTCGATCGCGGTCGACTGGCAGTGGACCGATCCCAAATCGGGTGACGTGCGCGATGTGCGGCTGATCGATACCGCGGGGATGCGCAAGAAGCGCAATGTGGTCGAGAAGCTGGAAAAGCTCTCGGTCGCCGATGCGCGCCGTGCAGTCGATTTCGCCGAAGTCGTGGTGCTGCTGCTCGATGCGACGCAGGGGCTCGAGCACCAGGACCTCAAGATCGCCGACATGGTGCTGCAGGAAGGCCGCGCACTGATGGTGGCGATCAACAAGTGGGACGTCGCCGAAGACCCGTCGAAGCTGTTCAACGGCATCCGCCACGCGCTCGACGAGGGGCTGGCGCAGGTGCGCGGTCTGCCGCTGTTTGCGGTGAGCGCGAAGACCGGCAAGGGGCTCGAAGACCTGCTGCGCGCCGCCTTCGAACTTCGCGAAAGCTGGTCGAAGCGTGTGCCAACCGCCGCGCTCAACCGCTGGTTCGACGATGCGCTCGAAGCCAATCCGCCGCCCGCACCCGGCGGCAAACGCATCAAGCTCCGCTACATCACGCAGGCGGGCACGCGCCCGCCGCGCTTCGTAGTGTTCGGGACGCGGCTCGACATGCTCCCAAAGAGCTACGAGCGTTACCTCGTCAACGGCATCCGCAAAAATCTGGGCTTCGACGCAGTGCCCGTGCGCGTGGTACTGAAGAGCCCGAAGAACCCTTACGCCAAGGATTAGAGCTAAGGATCAGGGACCACACAGGGCATGCTCGATCTCCTCGCTTCAAGCGGCAATATCGCCACCGATCTGCTGGAACGCACCGCAAGCACGCTGCACGTACAGGAAATCGTGCGACTGAGCCTGACGCCGGCTTTCCTGCTTGCGGCAATCGGCGCGATCATGAACGTGATGATGACGCGGTTGATCTGGGTCGCCGAACGGATCGAGCGGCTCGAAGAGCGGATGGAAGAGGAACAGACACCGCCCGACTATAGCGAGCTGGCCTGGCTGCGCCGCCGCCGACTGCTGGCGCAGCGCGCGGTGATGTTCAGCACCATAGCCGGATTGACGATCTGCGTTGTGGTGGCGCTGCTGTTCGTCAGCGCCTTCATCAAACCGCAGATCGGAACGCTAACTGCGCTGGCCTGGATCGCGACGATGGGCCTGCTGATAACTGGGCTGGTTCACTTCGTGGTCGAGACGCTGGTGGCAGCGCGCGGGTACAGGGAGCAAGAGCGCCGGGACGGCCCTTCCGGCGATTAACTCCCCACAGCAAAAGGGGCGAAGCGCAATGCGCCCCGCCCCATGACTGTTGCGTCGATCAGCGAATTACTTGGTGTTCATCCGCAGCTCGCGGAGGATGTAGGTACCCTTGATCTTGCGAATGTTGTTGTAGACTTCGCGCACGGTCTTGTTGCTGTTTGCCATATTGGCCTCGCCCCAT
This sequence comes from Altererythrobacter sp., assembly GCA_023260985.1. Classification (GTDB taxonomy): domain Bacteria; phylum Pseudomonadota; class Alphaproteobacteria; order Sphingomonadales; family Sphingomonadaceae; genus Erythrobacter. The sequence continues at coordinate 7,389 of JALRKY010000053.1, forward strand.
GCCGTCATGAACTTGCCGTATTCGGCCTTGTCGGCATCGAGCGAAGCCATGTTTGGATAGTTGATCCGCAGCACGAGGTTCACCTCATTGCTGCCGTAAGGCACCGTGTAGATTCCGTAGTCGGTGATCTGGCCGAGGCTCTTCGACACTTCGTTGGCTTTTACCCAGGTCTGCCGGAGGCCTTCGAGATAAGTGTCCAACTGGCCTTCATCGACCTTCACATAGGTCAGTTCGATCACGGTCTGTTGCGGCGTATAGTCTTCCCAGACCTCGAGCTGGGCCACCGCCGGCGACGCAAAGGCCAAGGCAGTGGCAGCCGCACTTGCAAAGCCGATCGACTTAAGGATGGTCTTCATATTCGTACCCCTTCTTCACAGGTAACTGAGACCCGGAATAGTGAGGCGCACGACCCACAGTGCCAACCTGACGCTTCCGGCGCACGGTGCGCGCGTTTCCTGCTGGCGAGCCAATGCGATCGGCCCCAGCAGATCGACCCGACGCGCGGGGCTACGATGCCGCAATGATGTGAAGGCCAGGAAGATCCGGCTTGCCGGCGCGCGATCAATCCTCGGCCGGCTTGCTCTGCAGCTGCACGTAGTTCTGCAGCCCCATCCGCCCGATCATCTCGAACTGAGTTTCGAGGAAATCGACATGCTCCTCCTCGCTCTCGAGGATGGCGGTCAACAGGTCGCGGCTGACATAGTCGCGCACCTTTTCGCAATGCTCGATCGCATCGCGCAGCAAGGGGATCGCCTCTTCCTCAATTGCAAGGTCGGCCTTGAGGATTTCTTCGACCGTCTCGCCCACTTTCAGCCGGTGGATCGCCTGGAAATTGGGCAGCCCGCCTAGGAACAGCACCCGCTCGGCCAGTTGGTCCGCGTGCTTCATCTCGTCGATCGATTCATGCCGCTCATATGCCGCAAGCCGCGACACGCCCCAATCGGCCAGCACGCGGTAGTGCAGCCAATACTGGTTGATCGCTGTCAGCTCGTTGGTGAGCGCCTTGTTGAGGAATTCGATGACTGCTGCGTCGCCCTTCATGGCGCGGCTCCCTTGCTTCCCGGATGAGAGCAGTTCTATGCGTCGGGGCGAACGGAAAGACAAGGGAAGCGGACTAAAAATGGCGGAAATCCGCCACTTGCGAGCGATTTGCGTTAGCGCGGGATCCGCTCAGGCGGCGATCGGCTTGCAGGCCAATTCGCGCTCTTCGAACAAGATCGCGTCAGCATCCATCAGGCAGGTTCCGCAATTGGGCCGCTTGCCCAGCGCGGCATAGGCTGCCTCGGCACCTCCCGACGTCCGCCGTGCAACGCGGCGCAGTTCAGATTCGCGGATAGCATTGCAGATGCAGACGTACATCGGCGCGTTCTCCTGCGAGTGATTCGCAGGAGCAGATTTATGCGAATTATTCTCAATAGCAAGAGGCTTATCGCTTCAGCACGAACAGCTTTCCATAAGTGAGGCTGCGCCACAGCCATTCGAGCGGCCCGTAACGGAAGCGCGCGAGCCATGGATTCGACCATGCCAGCATCGCTACCCAGGCGAGCGCCACGACCAGGTAAAGCTGCGGGCGGTTAAGTTCGCCATACAGGCCAAACGCCCACCCGTGGAACACGAACAGCATCACGATCGACGTGCCGAGATAATTGCTGAAGGCCGCGCGCCCCGCTGCCACGATCCGCTGGCCCAGCCACCCGGTCCAGCTGGGTGAATACGCCACCAGCAATGCGGCGAGCCCCAGCAACATGAACAGCCGCGGCAAGGGGCTGAACCCCATGAACGCACCCAGATTGCCGTAATAGGTGAAGCCAACCTGCTGGGCCCATAGCGCAATGGCGATATGCATTGCCCCGCCGACGGCCAGCCCGATCCAGCCCCAGCGGATCATGTCGCGCTGCTCGAACCCTCCCCCGAAAAAGTCGAGCCGGTAAAGCGCCACGCCGATCAGCATCAGCGGGATGCTCTCCATGCAGAACAGCAGCACATTGGCGAGCGGTTCGAATGTGTGTTCGGCAATCCGGTGCGCGACGAAACCGGAATAGTCGCCCGAGGATATCAGGCCGATTTCGACTGCGTCTTCCGCAAATGCGTCAGCCTTCGATTCCTCGAGGGCTGCGCGAATTTCGGTCAGCGTTGCCGTTTCGCCCATCGGCGTATCGGCGATGAAATGGAGCGGGACGAAGATCGCCGCATAGGCGAGAGCGCCTAGCATATAGCCACCCAGCCCAACGGCGAGCTGCGTCTTGATGCTCCAGCGCAGGCAGAGCAGCACGATTAAGCCGCACAAGGCATAATAGGTCAGGATGTCACCGAACCAGACCAGGAAGAAATGCGCGAGCCCGAACAGCAGCAGGAAAAACAGCCGCCTGGCCTGCAACCAACGGGTGGCGCCGCGCGCCCATGCCCGCTCCATGAAGAGATACAGTCCGGCCCCGAACAAAAGCGTGAAGAGCCCGCGCATCTTGCCGTCGATCAGGACGAACTGGGAAATCCACAGCCAGCCATTCGGGTCGCCGCTGGGGACCAGAAACGCCTCGGGAAACATATAGGCACTGGAGGGTTGGCCAAAGGCGACGATATTGGCGGCAAGGATCCCCATCACGGCCAGACCACGGATGAAATCGAGGCTTCCAATCCGGTCCGCCCCTACCACCGGAGCGACCGTGCCCGCGCCGCCACTCGCTGCTGGCGTTTCTGCGTGATTCATCGAATTTCCCTTAACCCCCTGTTGCTTGCGTTCATAACACGCTGCCCCCCGTTGAAAACCCGCGCGCGATGTATTGCGACACCAGCAAGGCCGTGCCTGTCCCCTCGAATCCTTGCCTCTGGCCCGTCGGCGTTTACCCAAAATTAGGGGTATACTGCCATCCCCCTGCTTTAAGCCGCATTGGTTGCGGCATCTTTTGAAGGGCTAGTCAGGGGGAGCCAGGCGTTGCGAGTACTTGCATTGGCATCGCAGAAGGGCGGATCAGGCAAGACGACCCTGTCCAGACACCTCGCCGTCCAGGCCCAGCGCGCTGCCGCTGGCCCGGTGGTATTGATCGACATCGACCCGCAGGGGTCGCTCGCCGACTGGTGGAATGAGCGTGAAGCGGACTATCCCGCCTTCGCTCAGACCACGGTGGCGCGCCTGGCTAACGATCTCCAGGTCCTGCGCCAGCAAGGCTTTAAGCTGGCCGTAATCGACACGCCGCCCGCGATCGCCATGGCAATCCAGTCGGTCATCTCGGTGGCCGAACTGATCGTGGTGCCGACCCGCCCCAGCCCGCATGACTTGCGCGCGGTGGGTGCGACTGTAGACTTGTGCGAACGCGCCGGCAAGCCGCTGGTATTCGTGGTCAACGCCGCCACTCCCAAGGCCAAGATCACGTCGGAAGCCGTCGTGGCGCTGTCGCAGCACGGCATCGTGGCTCCGATCACCCTGCACCATCGCGCCGATTTCGCAGCCTCGATGATCGACGGACGCACTGTGATGGAAGTCGATCCCGAAGGCCGCAGCGCCGCCGAAGTCACCGCGCTTTGGAAGTATATTTCGGATCGGCTCGAGAAGAATTTCCGCCGCACCGTGTTTGCAGCTCCTGGTTCGCAGTCGCAGTTGCCAGGCGCGCACCGTCCAGCAGGCGGTTTCGGCCGCCGCGTCGCTTAGTAAGGAGCGCGGGCCATGACCGAAGCCAGCTTTGCTTCCCTGAGCCCAACCCTGCTGGCCCGCAAAGGTAGCGCCAAGCCGGCGATGCGCCCGCAGCTCGCCCCGATCCCCGATGCATCAGCCGCGAGTCTCGAAGATTTGGGCTGGAACGACATGGGCGGTGAAGACCATACCAACGTCGTGCAGCTGACGCCGCCGTCGAATGACCAAGTGCCTGCCATCAAGCTCGCTTCGGCCCGCACCGCAGCGCCGACTAAGCGCAGAGCGGCTTCGAAGCGCGGCAAGCGCGCCGCCTTCACCCTGCACCTCGATACACAGCGCCATCTCAAGTTGCGCCTTGCGGCCACGATCAAGGGCGAAAGCGCGCAGCAAATCATTACCGATACACTCGACCGGCTGCTGGCCGAAGTCGAGGACCTCGATGCGCTTGCCGCCAAAATGACGCGCAAGTGACTGGAAATGCCTGAACTTAGGGGGATAACCCAATGAGCCGGACCGCCATAAACAAGCCGAAGATCGCCCTTGCGATCAGCACTGCAATCGTCAGCATCGCGCTGTCGGGTTGTGCCACTTCGGCGGCCCCGCCGGCTCAGGCTTCGGCTGCCAAGGCGCAGGTCGCGCTTGAAAAGGGCCAGTTCAGCAAGGCTGTGAGCCATGCCGAAAGCGCTGTGCTGGCTGATCCGCGCAACGCGCAGAGCCGCGCGCTGCTGGGCGCTACCTATCTCGAGGCAGGTCGGTTCCTGGCTGCAGCAACGAGCTTCGGCGACGCGATGGAACTGGGCGACAGCGATCCGCGCACCGTGCTGAGCTACGCGCTCGCGCAAATCGCATTGGGCAACAGCCGCGAAGCGGTGAACGCACTCGACGGAGCCCGCAACGATATCGATGCGGCCGACATGGGCCTTGCGCTTGCGCTGGCCGGTGACGCCGATGAAGGCGTGGTCGTGCTTTCGGATGCGCTACGCAACGGCCAGTCGAGCGCCAAGCTGCGTCAGAACCTCGCCTATGCCTATGCGCTGCAAGGCAATTGGCGCGCCGCGCGCATCATGGTCGCGGAGGACGTCCCGGCCGAAATGGTTTCGGACCGTATCGGCGAATGGGCGCAACTTGCCGCGCCGGAATATTTCCAACAGCGCGTTGCCAGCCTACTGCAGGTCGCCCCGTCACATGATAGCGGTCAGCCCGCGCAGCTCGCACTCGCCAACTTCCCGAGCCATGGGCAGATGTTAGCCGATGCAGGCTGAATTTGGGTATGTGTCGCCATGTTCCCCTGCCCTCCATGAGGATAGCGACCCTGCGCGGGATATTACAGCTATCGGCGCGAAAAGAGAAGCCGCGCTAGGCGATCCTGACGCCACCCTTCCACAAGGCGGTCGCGCGCCCTTGCGCCGGCTGGCCGTCGAAGGGCGTGTTATCGGCAGTGGCTGCCATTTTCGCGCGATCGACGATCCAAGGCTTCTCCGGATCGACCAAGGCGATGTCCGCTTCGCACCCTACCTGAAGCTGCCCGGCAGCAACGCCCAGAAGGCGTGCCGGTGCGGCAGCGAGAAGGTCGAATGCGCGGGACAGATCGATTGCGCCATCGCGCACTAGCGTGAGCGTCATGGCGAGCAGCGTTTCCGCCCCTGCCATGCCGGGCTCAGCATCGGCAAAGGGCAGCCGCTTATCTTCCGGGCCGCGCGGATCGTGGCCCGAAGCAATCACGTCGATCGTGCCGTCGCCAATTGCCTCAATCACCGCTTGCCGGTCGGCTTCGCTGCGCAACGGAGGCGAAAGCCGAGCGAAGCTGCGGAATTCGGCCGTCGCAAGGTCCGACAGCATGAAATGCGCCGGGGTTATCCCCGCCGTCACTGCGACCCCTCGGCGCTTCGCCGCGCGCACCAGTTCAAGCGCGCTAGCGGTCGTCACCTGTCGGATATGGAGCCTTGCGCCGCTGATTTCGGCGAGCGCGATGTCGCGCGCCACCGCCAACGCTTCGGCCTCTGCCGGTGCACTCGGGAGTCCGAGCCGCGTCGCCATTTCACCGGCGGTCGCGACAGCGTCGCCGGCCAACCCGGCATCCTCGGCATGGCTCACCACCACCAGATCCAGCATGGCCGCATATTGCAGCAACCGCAGCATCGCCCCGCTATTGCCGATCCAGCGCCGCCCGGTCGCAACGCCGCGGGCGCCCGCTTCCTTCATCAGGCCGATCTCGGCGAGTTCGCTGCCTTCGAGGCCGCGCGTGGCGGCGGCGAGCGGATGCACCCACAGATCAGGCTTGCCACTCTTGGCGATGTAACTGACGCGGCTCGGCAGATCGAGCGGAGGCGACTGGTCGGGCATCAGCGCAGCGCGGGTGATCCCGCCGAAATGGCACGCGGGCTTGTCGATTGCGAAGGTGCCGAAATCGACGAGGCCGGGAGCGACCAGCTTCCCGCACGCATCGACCACTTCGTCACCGTCCAGCGGCGTTAGATCGCCGACAGCTTCGATCCGCCCACCGACCAACCGCACGCCGCTTTCGATAATGCCGCCGGGCGTGACTACGCGGCCATTGGTAATCGTGACTGGCGCAATCTGTTTCATGCCCAGCCCTCCACCTGTCGCGCCCGTCGGGTCAGAATATCGAGGCAAGCCATACGGATCGCCAAGCCCATTTCCACCTGGCGCGTGATGATCGAACGGTCGATCATATCAGCGACATCGCTGTCGATCTCGACCCCGCGGTTCATGGGCCCGGGGTGCATCACCAGCGCATCGGGGGCGGCTCGCTTCAGCCGCTCTTTCGTGAGGCCGTAAAGGTGGTGGTACTCGCGCGCCGAGGCGATGAACTGCCCCTGCATCCGTTCGGTCTGTAGCCGCAGCATCATCACTACGTCGCTATCCGCCAGCGCGGCGTCGAAATCGTGGAACGGCTGCGCACCCAGCGCTTCGACCCCTGCGGGCATCAGCGCGGGCGGCGCGCAGAGCCGCACGGTGGCGCCCAACGCCTGCAGGCACAGCAGGTTCGAACGCGCAACGCGGCTGTGCAGGACATCGCCGCAGATAGTGACCGTTAGCCCGGTGAAATCCTCTGCCGCCTCGCCCCGTTCGCGCAGCGCATGGCGGAGCGCCAGCGCGTCGAGCAATGCCTGGGTTGGGTGCTCGTGCTGCCCGTCGCCCGCATTGAGCACGGGGCAATCGACCTTGCTGGCGATCAGCTGGGTCGCCCCGCTTGATGCATGGCGGATCACGATTGCGTCGGCGCGCATGGCGTTGAGAGTGATCGCTGTGTCGATCAGCGTCTCGCCCTTCTTCACGCTCGACTGGGCGGCATGCATGTTGACGACATCCGCACCCAGCCGCTTGCCCGCGATCTCGAAGCTCAGAAGCGTGCGCGTGCTGTTCTCGAAGAAGGCATTAATAATGGTCAGGCCCGCCAGCAGATCTGCATGTTTGGAGCTTTGCCGGTTAAGGTCGATCCACGGTTCAGCCTGGTCGAGCACATAGAGGATCTCGTGCCGCTCGAGCTGGGAAATACCCAGCAGGTCGCGATGCGGGAAGGCCAACTTTCCCGCCGCAAATCGACCCGAAGAGGATGGTTTGGCCAACTGGCCCGCTTCGTATTCGGCCATGAACTGGCGCAATCGAACCGCAGTACTACCCCGCAAATCGCGCCCCGACTTCAACTGCGAGACGAAGGGTTTGTCGTTGAGTGCCAGTTCACCGAAGCGCGTCTCTGACATGCCGTTCCGGAGGCAGAATTGTTCGATTTCGTGAAGCAGGTCTTGCATGGATCGGCGCTGTAGGTTGGATTTAACCAACCGTCCAGTGGGAATCCGCGTTCTCCACGCCCAAAGCCGTTCGGCGAGCGATATCGCCCACTCGACCATTTCCTTGTCCCGAATTCAGTGGAAGTTTGCACTTTCGTCCTTAGTTTAAGCCCACGAACGCAATTGGATCGACGAAATATGAGTTTTGCTGGAAAGGTTTGGCAACTGCTGGTCGGCATCAAGGACGGGCTTGTCCTTGTGTTCATGCTGCTGTTCTTCGCGCTGCTGTTCGCGATCCTGTCCGCAAGGCCCAGCCCCGGCATGGTGCGCGACGGGGCGCTGCTGATCGAGCTCGACGGCTATGTCGTCGAAGAAAAGTCCGAGGTAGATCCGTTCGAGGCGCTGTTGAGCCAGGAAGCCCCGGTTGCCGAATATGAAGTTGGCGAACTAGTCCGGGCGCTCGATTCCGCGGCAGGCGACGACCGCATCAAGGCGGTCGCGCTCGACCTCTCGCGCTTTCTGGGCGGCGGACAGGTCCACTTGCAGGAAGTGGGCGAAGCGATGGCGCGAGTGCGCGATGCGGGCAAGCCCGTGCTCGCCTATTCCTTCGCCTATGGCGACGACGCCCTGCACCTCGCCGCCCACGCCAACGAAGTGTGGCTCGATCCAATCGGCGGCGCGGTGGTTGGCGGGCCGGGCGGCGCGTATGTATTTTATGGCGACCTGCTCAGGGAATTCGACGTGAACGTGCGCGTCTATCGCGTGGGCACACACAAGGCGGCGACCGAGCCCTATACCCGCAGCGGTTTCTCGGACGAAGCGCGCGAGAATATCGCCGGCCTCTACGGCGCGATGTGGGAAGAATGGAAAGCCAATGTGAAGAAGGCTCGCCCCGCTGCCGATCTTGACCTTGTCACCAAGGACCCGGTCGGCTGGGTGCAGGCCGCGAAAGGCGATTTGGCGCAGGCGGCGCTCGCGGCCGGGCTGGTCGACAAACTGGGGGATCGCATCGAATGGGGCGCGCGCGTAGCGGAAGTTGCGGGCGAGGATGACTGGAGCAATGAGCCCGGTGCATTCGCTTCGACCGACCTTGGCCCCTATCTCGTAGACACCAAACCGGGCAAGCATGGCCGCCCGATCGGGATCATCACTGTCGCAGGCGACGTGGTTGACGGCGATGCAGGACCCGGCATGGCGGGTGGCGACCGCATTTTCGAACTTCTCGACGATGCGCTCGATGACGACTTGGCCGCGCTGGTGGTGCGGATCGACACGCCGGGCGGCTCGGTAACCGCGTCCGAACAGATCCGTCGCGCCATCCTGCGCCACAAGGCGTTGGATATCCCGGTGGCGATTTCGATGGCCAATGTCGCGGCGAGCGCCGGCTATTCGATTGCCTCGACCGGCGATCGCATCTTCGCCCAGCCCGAGACGATCACTGGCTCGATCGGCGTCTTTGCGGTCATCCCGACCTTCGAGAAGACCGCCGCACGCTACGGCATCCATTCCGACGGAGTGCGCACCACGCCACTGTCTGGCCAGCCTGACCTCATTGCGGGCTTCACGCCGGAAGTCGATGCGATCCTGCAGGCCTCAGTGGAAGACACCTACGCCGACTTCATCAGCCACGTGTCCAAGGGTCGCAAGATCGCGCCAGAACGGCTCGATGCTATCGCGCAGGGCAAAGTCTGGGATGGCGGCATGGCCCGGCAACTGGGGCTGGTCGACCAGTTCGGCGGGCTTGAAGACGCGCTCGAATGGGCAGCACAGCAGGCCGGATTGAAGGATGGCGATTGGTATCCCAAGCGGCTCGGCAGCACGCCTTCAAGCTACGATTCGCTGATCCGCCAGTTGCTAGTCGACAGCGCGGAGGACACCGATGGGGCTGCCGATGTCTTCGCTGTCCTCGCCCGCCAGCGCAATGCCACTCTGGCCCTGGTCGCAAGGGACCTCGATCGATTGGCGCGTGTGCAGAGCGTGCAGGCCTATTGCCTCGAATGCCCGCGCGAAGCGAGGGCAGGCAACGCCACAGGCTTGGACGGCTGGCTGGCTGTGCTGGGGCGGCTTTTCGCAACCAACTGATCCCCGACGAGCAACAGGCCCCTTGCCAATCGACCTGCTGCGTGGCAATTGCGCGCGCCTGTCCAGCCGGACGGGCGCGTAGCTCAGTGGTAGAGCACACCCTTCACACGGGTGGGGTCGCAGGTTCAATCCCTGCCGCGCCCACCATTAAATCAATGGTTTAGTGAAACTCATTTCCAAGAGCCTGAAAAAACCTGAAAAAAGGCGCCGTAGATTGGGCCCTCAGCGTCGCGCATTCTCAGCGAGAAATAAGCGCCACAACGAGCAACCACCTTCTCCAAGCCATGCACGTGCGTGACCTGCCCCCAAGAAAGTGGTCCGGTTGCAAAGCTAGTTTGGCCGTCAGTCCACCCCAATCGGTTAGATCACCTCCTCCTCGCATGCGCTTCAGCGGTCCGTTCCTGCCAAACAGGGCCGGGCCGCTGAATGCGTTTGAGGCCATAACTCATGCCTGCCAAGCCACTGGAAATGGGCAGGCTGAACGTGCATAGGCGCTTGCCATGCACGATATCCGTTTCATCCGTGAGAACCCCCAGGCCTTCGACGCAGCGCTAGCAAAGCGCGGGCTCGAACCGCTGGCCGCCGAACTGATCGCTGCCGACGAGGTGCGCCGCGCCGCGGCCACGCGGCTGCAGGAATCCCAAAACCGCCGCAATGAAGCCTCGAAGCTGATCGGCGAGGCGATGGCCAAGGGCGACAAGGATAAGGCCGAGACGCTCAAAGCCGAAGTCACGGAATTGAAGGAAGTGTTGCCTGCGCTGGAAGAGACCGGCCGTGCGGCGGATCGCCAGCTCGAGGATCTGCTGGCAGTGATCCCCAACCTGCCAGCCGACGATGTGCCCGAAGGCGCCGACGAGAACGACAATTTTGAGGTGAGCCGTTGGGGCGAACTGCCCAACTTTGACTTCGAGCCTAAAGAACATGCCGATCTTGGCCCGGTGTTGGGCATGGATTTCGAAACCGGCACCAGTATCAGCGGCGCGCGCTTCACCTTCCTGCGCGGGCACATGGCGCGGCTTCACCGCGCGCTGGGCCAGTTCATGCTCGACCAGCAAACGGGCAATTACGGCTATCGTGAATGCAACCCACCGCTGCTGGTGCGCGATGAGGCCATGTATGGCACCGACAAGCTGCCCAAATTCGCCGACGATAGTTTTCGCACCAGCGATGGCCGCTGGCTGATCCCCACTTCCGAAGTCAGCCTGACTGCCAGCGTCATGGGCCAGATCCTTGACGATGCCGCGCTGCCCATGCGCCTCACTGCCCTGACGCTGTGTTTCCGATCCGAAGCAGGCGCGGCGGGCAAGGACACGCGCGGATTCATCCGCCAGCACCAGTTCGAAAAATGCGAGCTGGTCAGTATTGTGCGGCCTGAGGAAAGCGAGGTCGAGCACGAACGCATGACCGAAGCTGCCGAAGCGATCCTCAAGGCGCTGGGGCTGCCCTATCGGAAAATGTTACTTTGCTCTGGCGACATGGGTTTCGGCGCGCGCAAGACCTATGATCTGGAGGTCTGGTTGCCCGGCCAAGGTGCCTGGCGCGAAATCAGCTCATGTTCGAATACTGGCGACTTCCAGGCGCGGCGAATGAACACGCGCTACCGGCCTGAAGGAGAAAAGAAGACAGCCTTCGTCCACACACTGAACGGCTCAGGCCTCGCGGTCGGTCGTACGTTGGTAGCCGTAATCGAGAATTACCAACAGGCCGATGGCAGCGTGATCGTGCCGGATGTGCTGCATCCCTACATGGGTGGGATCACGCGGTTGGAGCCTGCAATCTGATGCGCATCCTCGTCACCAATGACGACGGCATCCATGCGCCGGGGATCGAAGCGCTCGAAGCGATCGCGCACGAGCTGTCCGACGACGTGTGGGTCTGCGCCCCGTCCGACAACCAGACCGGCGCGGGCCATTCGCTCACGCTGTCGCTGCCGGTGCGGCTGCGCAAGCATGGCGAGCGGCGCTTCTCGGTCACCGGCACGCCCACCGATGCTGTATCGATTGGATTGAAGCAGGTGCTCTACGGGCCGCCGGACCTGATCCTGTCGGGCATCAATGCAGGCGCGAACCTGGGCGATGACATCACCTATTCGGGTACGGTGTCGGCTGCGATGGAAGGCGCGCTCGCAGGAGTCCGATCGATCGCCATGAGCCAAGTGATGAATCAGGAGCGCCCCGAATGGGGCGATCGCTTCGCGGCAGCGCGCGCATGGGGTCCAAAGGTTATCCAGCCGCTGCTCGACGCCCCCTTCGAACCGCGCACGCTGGTGACGGTCAATTTCCCCTGCCTCGCTCCGGAAGAGGTGCGGGGCATGCGCGTGGTACGGCAGGGCTTCCACGATTATGCCCGCGCCTCGGTAGTCGAAGGCCGCGACCCGCGCGGGCAGCGTTACTATTGGTTCGGGCTCGACGCCATCGAGCACACGCCCGATCATGGCACGGACCTGGAAGCGATTGCCGAAGGCTTTGTCTCGATCACGCCGCTGCAGCTCGACTTGACGCACCATGCCTCGCTGGCAGGGCTGGCCGAACGGTTTTCGGGCCGGTAGGCTGCCAGGGAATGAGCAGGCAGATCGATCGAACTTTACCCGCCACGCGCCAGCGCAATTATCGCGGGCCGCGCTTCATGCCGCTTCGGCGCGCGGTAAAGGTGCCCGTGTGGGGCGATTTCTTCATCAGGATCGGGCTGGCGCTGGCGCTGGTCTTCTTCGTGGTGATGATCCACTGGCTGGACCGCGGGGGCCTGCGCGACAGTGTCGATGGCGATGTCAGTTTCTCGGACATCGTCTATTTCACCATGATATCGATCACGACCACCGGTTTCGGCGACATCGCCCCGGTGACAGACCGTGCGCGCATGATCGAGGCGATTATCGTAACGCCGATCCGCTTTGCAGTGTTCTTCATTTTCGTAGGGACGGCCTATAACTTTATCATCAAGCGCAGCTGGGAGAAGTGGCGCATGGAGCGTATCCAGGAAAACCTCACCAATCACATCGTGGTGCTGGGCTTTGGCGTGTCTGGCTCCGAAAGCGTGCACGAACTGATCGAGCGCGGGATCCCGCCGAACAACATCGTCGTGGTTGACCCCAGTGAAGAGCGCCTTGCTGGAGCCGAAGCGCTGGGCTGCAACGTGATGGCAGCAGATGCCACGCGCGATTCCACACTGGAGGCGGTGCGGATCAGGAAAGCCGAACGCGTCCTCGTGTCTGCAGGGCGGGACGACACATCGATCCTGATCGTGCTGACGGTACGTGCGCTCGCACCCGACATACCGATCAGCGTGGTAGTGCGCGCCGACGACAACGAGCCTTTGGCTCGCCAGGCCGGCGCCAATACGGTGATCAACCCGGTGCGCTTCACCGGCCTCTTGCTGGCGGGTAGCGCGCGCGGCGCACACATCGCCGACTACATGGCCGATCTCGCTTCGGTTACCGGCCGCGTCCAACTGGTCGAACGTGAGATTTCGGCGGAAGAATGCGGATGCGCGATGGATGCATTGAAGAGTGGTGGGCGCGGTCTCAGGGTCTATCGCGACGGCCGGGCGCTGGGTTTCTGGGAGGCCGAATGTCAGCAGCTCAAGGAGGGAGACGTCATCGTCGAGATCGTGCCTACGCAAAACGGTTCAAGCTAGGCTGAATTGCCAGCGAGTCGCCGATAGCCGTTAGCCGTCAACTCCACTCGAGGGCCAAGGCTTCTCTGTCGGCAAGCGCACGCCAGCGCCTCCCATATTCGGCCAGCTTCGCTCGGATCGCAGCGATTTCTCCAGCAGTCAGAGCGAGCGGCGGCACATGGCTCGCCTTCCAGCCCGCCTTTGCCATTGCAACGAGCCCGGCATCGTCCTCGCCACCTGACCAGCTCTCGGCCTCGAAGCATTCGACCAGCCGTTCGGCTTGAAGCAGTTCAACCAGCGAAGCGTCGGGCACCACGGCGCGCTTGGCGCTGGCATGGCCGCCCGCCTTGACAAGATCGGCGATAGCGCCGGGATCCTCGCCCTGCGCAACCATGCCCCAGAAGCCGTTGCGCATGCCCAGTGCGGATTCGACGCAATAATGGACGATGTCATGCGAGATCGGGCCCTTGCGCGGGATGCGGAACCGCGCGGTGCTGCCATCGGCGCGCACCACCCCTACCCGCTCCTCCGCTCCATGCCTGGCAATTTCGATCCGCATCGCTTGGTGGTAGCGTAATCACCCATCGACGTGTAGAGGGCCGCGCGATCATGACTGCGACAACCACCTCGATCCCCGACCAGAAGAAGGTCGGCATGGTTTCCCTCGGCTGCCCCAAGGCACTGGTCGATTCCGAGCGCATCCTCACGCGGCTGCGCGCCGATGGCTATGCCATGAGCCCCGATTATGCCGGCGCCGACGTGGTGCTGGTCAACACCTGCGGTTTCCTAGACAGCGCCAAGGAAGAGAGCCTCGCTGCCATCGGCGAAGCGATCGCGGAAAACGGCCGCGTGATAGTGACCGGCTGCATGGGCGAGGAAGCGGACGTGATCCGCGCGAAATACCCGCAAGTTCTCGCAGTAACCGGTGCGCATCAATACGAGCAGGTGGTCGAAGCGGTTCACGAGGCTGCGCCGCCTTCGCAGGGTCCATTCATCGACCTGATACCGCAGCCGGACGTGAAGCTCACGCCGCGCCACTACAGCTATTTGAAGATCTCCGAGGGCTGCAACCACTCCTGCGCCTTCTGTATTATCCCGCAGCTGCGCGGCAAGCTCGCCAGCCGCCGGGTCGATGCAGTGCTGCGCGAAGCCGAAAAGCTGGTCGCCGCAGGCACGAAGGAACTGCTGGTGATAAGCCAGGATACCAGCGCCTACGGCGTCGATATCCGCCACGAAGAGCGCGAGTGGAAGGGCCACCTGGTCCGCGCGCATATGACAGACCTTGCGCGAGAGCTGGGCCAGCTCAAGATGCCCGACGGCCTGATTCCGTGGGTGCGGCTGCACTATGTCTATCCCTATCCGCATGTCGATGCAGTGATCCCGCTGATGGCGGAGGGACTACTCACACCCTATCTCGACATCCCCTTTCAGCACGCCTCGGCATCGGTGCTGCGCGCGATGAAGCGCCCGGCCAATGAAGCCAAGGTGCTGGAGCGGTTGAAGAGTTGGCGCGAGACCTGCCCCGAAATCGCCGTGCGATCGAGCTTCGTGGTCGGTTTCCCAGGCGAGACCGAGGACGATTTCCGTTACCTGCTCGACTGGCTTGAGGAAGCCCAGCTCGACCGCGTCGGTGCCTTCCGGTTCGAGCCGGTCGCAGGCGCCGCAGCCAGTGCGTTGCCCGATCCCGTGCCCGAAGCGGTGAAGCAAGAACGCTACGCGCGGATCATGGAAGTGACCGAGCGGATCAGCGCAGCCAAGCTGCAGACGAAGATCGGCAGGACCATCCCCGTCATCATCGACGAAGTGGGCGAAGCCGACGAGGAAGGCGACATCGGCGCGACCGGACGGTCGCAAGCCGACGCCCCTGAAATCGACGGCGCGGTTTACCTACGCAATGTGCCGGCTTCGCTCCAGCAAGGCGACATCGTGAACGTCGAAGTCGAAGACGCCGACGCCCATGATCTGTTCGGAGTAATTGCCTGACGCGCCGCCACCGCTATTGCGGCGTGCGACTCACCACCTTGCCATCGATCACCACGCCCGTGACATGCGAGGTGTATTCGAACGGATCGCCGTCGAACATCGCCACGTCGCCGTCCTTGCCGACTTCGAGCGAGCCGACCCGCTGGCCCACGCCGATGATGCGTGCAGCATCGATCGTCACGCTGGCCAAGGCATCCTGCCAGGCGAGACCGTTCGCCGCGGCGATCGCGGCTTCCCACAGCACTACGCGCGTCTTGGGCACATAGCCTTCGAAGCCGGATTGCAAGGCGAAGGAAACCCCCGCCTCGCGCAGCACGCCCGCCGTGGTGAAGCTGGCGTTCTGCAGCTCGCCATATTGTCGCGCCATTGTGGGATGGAGGATCAGCCGCACATCGGCATCGCGCAACTGGCCTAGCAGCAAATAGGCCTCGGACGCGCCATCGATCACGAGGTCGATGCCGAATTCCTCCTTCAGCCGCAGCGCGCTCATGATGTCCTGCGCGTGGTGCGCGGTCACCATCAAGGGCAGCTTCCTCGCAAGCACGTCGCGCAGTACTTGCGTGTCGAGACCGGCAGGCTTGTTGCCGCTCTCTCCGTCCTTAGCATCCTTGCCGCCCTTTACGGGTGTGTCGGGGGTCTTGGCCGCAAGCAGCGCCGCGCGCAGCAAGGCGATCTGCTTGGCGCGCGTGCCGGGGGACTTCCCGCCATTGGCCAGCGCCCATTCGCCCAGATTGGCCGCGACCATCGCTGCCGGAACGATGGCCGCTTCATCCGCCGTGTTTCCGACAGTCTTGGCGACCATGGTTTGGCCGGATATCAGCGCGCCCGGCCCGTGCCCGGTGTGGATCGTGGTGATCCCAAGCCCGCGCAGCCAGGCGACGAGCCGCTCGTCCGGATTATAGGCGTCGATCGCGCGCAGCTGCGGCTGCATCGGTGCGCTTTCTTCCAATTGGTCCTGGTCGTCCGGCTGATTGAGGAAGCCCGAAAGGCCGACAACGCTGCGCGCATCCACCAGTCCGGGCGTCACGATTGCAGCCTCGATTACTTCGAGGTTCTCGGGGACCGGCGTGGTCGCAGCAGGGCCGACCGCAGCGATCCTGCCACCGCGGATCACGACGACCCCGTTTTCGATCGGCGGCCCAGCCATGGTGTGAACCTGCGCCCCGCGGATCGCGACATCCTGTGCGGTGGCAGGTGTCGAAATGGCGACAGCGAGCGCCGCGGCGGCTGCGAGATGTACAAACTTTCTCATTGTCCGCCCTCCCCTTCGGCAAACTCCCAGTGGTAATAGGCCATTTCCATCGGATTGCCCGCGCCATAGCCGCCGGTTGCCATCAACCGGTCCTCCTCGCGTTCGCGGTCGAACAGCTTTTCGCCTTCGACCCAGGTTTCGAGCACATGGGTGTAGACCGACAGCGGATCGCCGCTGAGGATCAGGAAATCGGCATCCTTGCCCGGCTCGAGCGAGCCGACCCGTTCATCGAGGCCCAGCTGGCGCGCACCGTTTATGGTGAGCGCGCGCAGCGCGCCTTCGCGACTCATCCCGGCACGCACCGCGATGCCCGCGTGTCGGAACATCATGCGCGAATCGATCACGCCGTCGTCCGAATGGAGCGAGGTGAGCACACCTGCCCTTTCAAGCACGCCCGCCGTATCGAGTCGGGCGCCCTGAGCTTCGAGCTTGCCGCCGGGCGAATCGACCAGGATCGCCGAAACCGGTACGCCCGCGGCGACCAGTTCGTCTGCCACCTTATAGCTTTCCATCCCGTGCTGGATCAGCACGTTGAAGCCGAACTCACGCTTGAGCCGCAGAACGGTCATGATGTCGTCGGCGCGGTGCGAGTGGAAATGCACGAGCCGCTTGCCCGACAGCACTTCGCACAGCGTCTCCTTACCCAGATCGGGTTTCTTCCTGTCGCCGCTGCAATAGGTCTTCGCATCGGTCAGCGCGGTGCGCAGCAGTGCCGCAGACTTCGAACGCGTGCCCGGAAAGCCACCCTCGCCGCGCTGCGAATTGGTGCCATTGGCCATCTTGAGGCCGCCCATCGCGGCGCCGTTCTCCCAGCGATATGCGATATCCTCGACCGTATTGCCCTTGCGCAGCTTCATGTAAAAGGTCTGCCCACTGACGAGGTGGCCCGAACCCGGCATCACATTGACCGTGATGATCCCGCCCGAACGCGCCTTGGCGATATTCGAGGCCATCGGGTTGATCGAATCCATCGCGCGCACTTCGGGCTGGATCGGGCCGGACCGGTCGGCGCCGGCGACTTGGCCGATATGCGAATGGGTATCGACGATCCCGGGCATGATCAGCTTGCCCGCAGCACTGCGGCGCTCGGCATCGGCGGGAATAGCCACATTCGCGCCAACTGCCGCAATCTTCCCGTCGGCGATCACAAGCGTGCCGTTCTCGATCCGCGCGCCCGCCATTGTCAGGATAGTGGCATCGGTAAAGGCGATTGGCCGCTCCTGCGCCATGGCCGCACTTGCGAGCCCGGCAGCACCGAGCAGCAGTGCCGCCCTGGCCATGCGGCGCCAGGCCGTTGTTCCCACATTCCCCATCAGTTCGTAGCCTTCCCCTGTTTCCGCGCGAAACCGCATAGGCGGCCACGCAACCCTTTCCATTCGTAATTTCAGGTGCTTGCCCGCTCCAGCAGCCGCACGGGCACGCGCCGAACGCTGGGATGCTCGGCGCCTTCGGTGGTGACCACCTCGACCAACAGCCGACCGGCAAGGTCGAGATCGGGCTCGACCGTGGTTAGCGGCGGATTGCTCATCTCACCTGCAGGAAGCCCGTCGAACCCGACCACTTTAACCTTGCCGGGCACGCTCACCCCGGCGGCATGGAACGCTTCGAGAACGCCGAATGCGATCGCATCGCACACTACGAACACGCCGTCGAAACGCCCGCCGCTCTTGAGCAGCGTCTCGGCCGCAAGGCGGCCCTGCTCACGGCGAAGCTTGCCCTGTTCGATGTCGAAAAGCATTGCTTCGACCCCAAGCTCTTTGGCGCGCGCGAGGAAACCGTCGCTCCGTTCGGCAAACTGGCGTTGTACCGAACCGCGCGAGCCGATACACACGAGTCCTTTGCAGCCGCGCTCGACCAAGTGTTCAGCAGCCAATCGTGCCCCAGCCTCATTGTCCGAACTGACCCAGTCGAGATCACCCATCGGCGAGCCCCAATAGGCGACCGGCTGGCTGGTTTCGCCAATCGCGCGAAAGAAGTCCCAGGCAGTGCGATTGACAGTGGTGCCGATCACGATCAACCCTTCGGCCTGGCCGCGCTCTACATAATGGCCGAACAGCTGGTCTGCCTCGGCCTGCAGCGAAACCAGCACTTCCAGCCCGCGCGCCGCCGCTGCGGTGCAGATCCCGCCCAGCAGCGCATAGGAGAAGGGATTGACGTCTTTCGCACTATGTCCCGGCTTGCAGATCACCACTGTCGCCAGCGTGCCGGTATGCCCGCGCCGCAGCCGCGCAGCACGTTCGTCGACGAAATAGCCGAGCTCGCGCGCCGCCTCTAGCACGCGCACCCGCGTCGCTTCGGTAATCACCGACGAGCCGGACAGCGCACGCGACACTGTCGACTGGCTGACGCCCGCCTTTTCGGCGACGTCGAAACTTGTGACCCGCACTGGTTTGCGCGGCGCGTCCATGGTTCTCATCCCTTGCCCCGAAACGACGCGTGAATAGCTATGCGACGCTATGGCCCACATTTGCGCGACGCGCTAGACACCAGTGATACCACGGGTGGGAGAAGCGTTGAGATGGAGTTTCCCTCGATGACCGGGACAGGGTTCACGGCTGACCGGTTGCTGTTGTTCGGCGCCACCGGCGATCTGTCGCAGCGCATGCTGCTGCCGTCGCTGTGCGCGCTCCATGCGGACGAGTTGATCGATCCGGACCTCAAGATCATCGGCACGGCGCGCTCGGAAATGACCGATCACGACTTCCGCAATTTCGTGCGCGAGGCGCTGGAGAAATATCTGCCGGCCGAGCGGCGCGGCGGGCTCGCCAGTTTCCTCAACCGGCTGTCCTACCAGCAGCTCGATGCGACTCAGCTGGCCGGCTATGACGAGCTGGCGAAAAAGGTCGGTGAACCAAAGCAGGGGCTGGCGATCTTCCTGTCGACCGCACCCAGCCTGTTCGAGCCCACCATCAAGGGACTGCAGCACGCCGGGCTGGACGGCGCGCATGTACGCATGTGCCTCGAAAAGCCGCTCGGCATCGATCTCGGTTCGAGCTGCGAAATTAACGATGCGGTGGCTGCGGCCTTCCCAGAGGACCGGATTTTCCGGATCAAACGGCACGGCATTCTTGTTGCAGGTGATGTGGGCCCGCCCGAGCGCCTGCTCCGTCGCCTTCCCGGTCAACCCCTTTGGGCGCAGATCCACCAGCATGAGGTGATTGTCGGTTCCGCCGGTGACGATATCCACGCCACCCTTGACCAGCGTCTCCGCCAGCACCTTGGCATTGGCGACAACCTGGCGGGCATAGGATTTGAACTCGGGCTGCAGCGCTTCCTTGAACGCCACGGCCTTGGCCGCGATCACATGCATCAGCGGTCCGCCCTGGATGCCCGGGAAGATGGCCGAGTTGATCTTCTTGGCA
>JALRKY010000065.1 GCA_023260985.1 Altererythrobacter sp.
GATTGGCGTTTCCCGGTGGCGACGCTGGAAAACGATTCGCGTGACGCAGCGCAGGATTTCGCCTTCTATGGGCCGACCTGCGACGATGCGGACTACATGCAGGGCCCGTTCGCACTCCCGGGCGACATTCAGGCCGGCGACTACATCGAAATCGGCATGCTGGGCGCCTATGGCACTGCGATGAAGACCGGCTTCAATGGCTTCGGCAATGCCGCGCAGGTGCTGGTGGCCGACGAGCCGATGATGAGCCTCTATCGCGGCGATCGCGTGCGCCCTGATGCGGACAATGTGGTGAGCCTCCGCTGAGGCTCTCCACCGCTCCAGCCCGGCGCATTTGATAGACAGACCGGGCGGGTTGATCCTAACGTCGCGCTCTGGCCTATGTTCTGGGGGGAATAGCGCGTGACGGTAGCCATCGAATTCTTCTTCGATCTTTCCAGCCCGTGGACGCGGCTGGCGTTCCGCAATATCCGGCCGCGGCTCGATGGGCTCGATTATGCCATCCAATGGCGGCCTTTCCTGGTCGGGGGTGTGTTCAACGCGGTCAATCCGGCGGTCTATGAATCGCGCAAGCCTGGGAATGCGGCGCGGCTGGCACGCAGTTTCAGCTGGCTGTTGGAATGGGCCGAACTGGCGGGTGTCGAGATGAACTTCCCTTCGGTGCACCACCCGCTCAAATCGGTCAACGCGATGCGGATGTGCTGCGCTCTGGAAGACCGGCAGGATGAACTCGAACGTTTTGCCGAAGCCGCGTTCGAGGCCTACTTCGCTGGCCAACGCAATCTCGACGACATGGCGGTACTGGTCGCTGTGGCTGACGAGATCGGGCTCGGCGGAGCGGCGTTGGCCGAACGGGCGGTCACTCCCGAAATCAAGGACCGGCTGCGTGCCAATACAGAGGAAGCGATCGCGCGTGGCGCGTTCGGCTCACCCACTATCTTCGTCGCGGGTGAGCACATGTATTTCGGGAACGACCAGCTGCCGCTGGTGCGCCAGCGCGTCGAAAAGGCGCGCGGCTAGTCGTCGAACCCCACGAAGCGCGCAGCCTCTTCGAGCGGCTTGCGAGTGATATAGACCTCGTTCGCAGGGAAGTCCGGATCGGGCCAGCCCAGCGCCACGGCCTTCAATATCACCTGATCGTCGGGGATGCGTGCATGTTCGCGCACGACGGGCGATTGCATGATCCCTTGCGAATTGATCACGCAGCCGAGGCCACGGCTCCATGCGGCGTTGACCAGCGCCGTGGTGGCGGCCCCGCAATCGAAGGCGGTGTCGTCGCTATCGGCCAGTTCGCGGTCATAGGTGATGATGACGCAGACCGGTGCGTCGAACTGGCGGAAGCCGCGCAGCACCCAATCCTGTCGCTTCTCCTTGTCGTCGCGCGCGATCCCCATCGCTTCGAACAGCTGGATGGCGCAGCCTACCTGCCGTTCGCGGTGGACGCCTTCGAAAGGGTGGCCGCGGCGGAATTCGCGGCTGTCGGGAACACCGGCAAGGATGTTCTCTGTGTTGCCCTTGCGGATGCGGTCGAGCGGCTCGCCAGTGATGACGTGGAAATGCCACGGCTGGGTGTTCATTGAGGAGGGGGAGCGTATTGAGAGAGTGAGGATTTCCTCGATCAATTTGCGCGGAACCGGCTTGTCCAGATAGCCGCGGATGCTGCGCCGTCCTAGGACGACCTCGTCATAATTCATGCTGGGTGTTTCCTTCAGGCTTTGAAGTAAGGCTCGTCGCCGGCCACGGTGACGCGTTCCATCACGCGGCGGGCTGGGAAATAGTCGGACACTGCAAGGTGCTGGCACACGCGGTTGTCCCAGAACGCCACCGAGCCTGCGCGCCAGCGGAAACGGCACTGGATTTCGACATCGGCCGCAGTCGCGTAAAGGTGATCAAGCAGCCAGCGGCTTTCCTTGTCAGACAGACCTTCGATATGGCTGGTGAAGCCTGTGTTGACGTAGATCGCGCGCTCGTCGGTTTCGGGGTGGGTGCGGATCACCGGATGCCGCATCGGCGGATATTTGTCGTGCAAGTCCTGCGGCGCTTTGTTGAGCCGCTTGGCAAAGACGCGCGCGATATCATGCACCGCGGTCAACCCTTCGCAGAACCGCTTCATCTGTTCGGAAAGCCGTTCGTAGGCGAGGTGCATGTTGGCGAACAGTGTGTCGCCGCCGCATTCGGGCACTTCGCGCGCCAGCAGTATTGATCCGAGCGAGGGGCATTCGCGCCAGGTCACGTCCGAATGCCAGTTATTTTCGCTTCCGCGGCTGTCGGGCCCATGGGCAATGCGCAGCACTTCGGGATTGGGCTGGTCCTTCGGCGTCGCGGGATGGATCTCAAGTTCGCCGAACTGGCGTGCGAAGGCGATGTGCTGTTCCTGCGTCAGCTTCTGGTCGCGGAAGAAGATCACGCCGTATTTGAGTAGCGCGGCGCGGATTTCGGGAACGCGCGCGCCAATGTCGGGCGCACCCAGGTCGATATTCAGGATTTCCGCACCGATCGCAGGCGTCATCGGGCGCACGTTAAGCGTGTCTGTGTCCAGCGTCGTCTTGTCTGCGATAGTCGCCATGGCCTCTCCCCTTTACAGGGAGAATGCGCGATCAGGCGGCGCTGTTCAAGCGGCCTTGCGCAGTTCCAGCTCGAGCCGGTCCCAGATTTCGACCAAGGCGTTGGTCAGCTCTTCCATCATTTCCTCAGTATGCGCCGGGCCGGGTGTGAAGCGCAGGCGCTCCGTCCCGCGCGGCACGGTGGGGAAATTGATCGGCTGAACATAGGCGCCGTATTCGGCAAGCAGGATGTCGCTGATCTTCTTGGCGCGGACCGGATCGCCCACCATCAGCGGCACGATATGGGTAACGCTATCCATCACCGGCAGGCCGACTTCGCGGAACTTTGCCTTGAGTAGCGCGGCGTTGGCTTGCTGCGCCTCGCGCTCTGCGCAGCTTTCCTTGAGATGGCGCACCGCGGCGAGAACGCCTGCGACCAGCACCGGCGAGAGCGAAGTGGTGAAGATGAAGCCCGGGGCATAGCTACGAATGCAGTCGATAATGCGCTGGTCGGCCGCGATATAGCCGCCCATCACGCCGAATGCCTTGCCCAGCGTGCCTTCGATAATGTCGATCCGGTGCGCGGCTTCGTCGCGCTCCGAAATGCCGCCGCCGTGATCGCCATACATGCCCACGGCGTGAACCTCGTCGATATAGGTCAGCGCGTTGTACTTGTCCGCAAGGTCGCAGATCGCGTGGATCGGGGCGACATCGCCTTCCATCGAATAGACAGACTCGAACGCGATCAGCTTGGGCGTATCGGGCGCCGCCCGGGCTGTCGGGGCGTTTCGGTGAGGGGCTCGGGGCCGATCTCGGTCATGGTGCCGCCGTCCGCGCCTCCTCCAGCGATGCCTCGATCTGAGACACCACGTTGTCCGAGATGTT
>JALRKY010000078.1 GCA_023260985.1 Altererythrobacter sp.
GTTTTTCGGCGAAAGCCCGGACGAATTGACGCTCGCGGGCTCTGCTCTCATCGTCGGCTCCGGTCTTTATGCGCTCTTGCGCGAACGTAGGCTGAAACGCCGCGCCCAAAACGCATGACCGTTGGCGCAAACAGCCTTTCCCTTCACGAGAAGCCCGCCTAAAAGCGCCATAATTTCCGTTCAGCCCTGCAAAGGACCCTCCATGAGCACGATCCTCGACATTTACGCCCGCGAAATCCTCGACAGCCGTGGCAATCCCACAGTCGAAGTCGATGTGACCCTCGAAGATGGCACGATGGGGCGCGCGGCGGTTCCCTCGGGGGCCTCGACGGGTGCACATGAAGCGGCCGAGAAGCGCGATGGCGACAAGGCCCGCTACATGGGCAAAGGCGTTCTCGAGGCTTGCAGCAACGTGAACGGCGAAATCGCCGAAGCGATCCTCGGCATGGATGCGACCGAGCAGGTCGCTATCGACATGGCCATGATCGAGCTTGACGGCACCCCGAACAAGGCCCGCCTTGGTGCGAACGCCATTCTGGGCGTATCGCTCGCCGTGGCGAAAGCCGCAGCCGAGTTCACTGCACAGCCGCTTTACCGCTACGTCGGCGGTACCTCCGCGCGTCTTCTGCCGGTGCCGATGATGAACATCATCAATGGCGGCGAACATGCCGACAACCCGATCGACATCCAGGAATTCATGATCATGCCGGTGGGCGCCGAAACGCTGACCGATGCCGTTCGCTGGGGTTCGGAGATCTTTCACACGCTCAAGAAGGGTCTTTCCGACAAGGGGCTGTCCACTTCGGTAGGCGATGAGGGTGGCTTTGCGCCGAACCTTGCCAGCACGCGCGCTGCGCTCGATTTCATCATGGCCTCGATCGAGCAGGCCGGCTTCAAGCCGGGTTCGGAAGTGGCGCTGGCGCTCGATTGCGCGGCGACGGAATTTTACGCCGACGGCCGCTATGACATGGCGGGCGAGGGCACTTCACTGTCGAGCGAGGAAATGGCCGACTATCTCGCGGCGCTGTGCCGCGATTACCCGATCCGCTCGATCGAAGACGGCATGAGCGAGGACGACCTCGAAGGCTGGAAGATCCTGACCGACAAGATTGGTGGGACCATCCAGCTGGTGGGTGACGATCTGTTTGTGACCAATCCGGAACGTCTCGCCATGGGTATCGGCAAGGGGCTGGCCAATTCGCTGTTGGTGAAGGTCAACCAGATCGGTTCGCTCACTGAAACGCTGGCGGCGGTCGAGATGGCGCACCGTGCGGGCTACACTTCGGTGATGAGCCATCGCTCGGGCGAAACCGAGGATTCGACCATCGCCGACCTCGCGGTCGCGACCAATTGCGGGCAGATCAAGACCGGCTCGCTGGCGCGCTCGGATCGTCTTGCAAAGTACAACCAGCTGATCCGCATCGAGGAAGAGCTGGGCGCAAGCGCGATTTACGCGGGTGCGGCCTGTTTCGGTCGACTCGCCTGAGGCACCCTGTCGCAGTGCGTTGCGCCAGGGTGTTATCTGACGGGATCAGCCTGCCGAGGCCGGAAGCCGCGCGACCTGATCGTCGCTCAGCTGCAGCTGCGTGAATTCGAGCAGTTCGCGGAGCTGCTCCACCGTTCGGGCGCTGGCGATGGGGGCAGGGATGCCAGGCTGGCGAACCAGCCATGCAAGCGCGATGGCGGAGAGGCTGGCACCGGTCTCTGCAGCGACCTCGTCCATCGCCGCCAGGACCTGCGGGCCATTGCCCCCGGACAGTTCTTTTGCGCGGCCGCCGCGCATCGACTTCGCGAAATCCGCTTCGGTCCGGTACTTGCCGGTGAGGTAACCCGAGGCGAGGCCGAAGAAGGGCAGCATGGCGATCTCGCGTTCGGTGCATAGCTTCTGCAGGTCAGGGCCATAGGCCTTGCGCGCCACAAGGTTGTATTCGTTCTGCAGCGCGGTGAAGGGCTCGGCCCCGGTCGCGCTGGCGTGGTCGAGCGCAGCACCAAGCCGCGCTGCATCGAAGTTCGAAGCTCCGAGCGCCTTCACCTTGCCGCTGCGCACTGCGCCGTCGAATGCCTCGACGATCGCGCCGATTTCCAGTTCGGGATAGTCCTTGTGCGCGTAATAGAGATCGATGGTGTCGCTCTGCAGTCGCTCCAGCGAAACCTCGAGCGATTGCAGCACCCGCGCCGATTCATAGAGCTCCGCGCCGCCCAACATGCCGGTCTTGGTATGGATCCGCATGTCGGCGCGGACACCCCGGCTTGTGAGCCATTCGCCCAGCACCGTCTCCGACTCGCCACCCTTGTGGCCCGGGATCCAGGCCGAATAGACATCGGCAGTATCGATCATTCGCCCGCCAGCCTCGTAAAAGGCGTCGAGCACTGCAAATGCCTCGTCACCCTTGCTGGTCCATCCGAACACATTACCGCCGAGGACCAGCGGGATGCCTGCGATGAAATCGTGCCCGCTCATGCGAATTTCTCCTGCATCGCCAGCAGTGCCATCGCTGCTTGCGCTGCCCCGGCGCCCTTGTTGGCCTGCTTGGGATCGGCACGATAGATCGCCTGCGCTTCGTTTTCAGTCGTGAGGATGCCGTTACCGATGGCGATGCCGTCCATGGTGAGCGCCATGATCCCGCGCGCGCTTTCGCCGGCGACGATCTCGAAGTGATAGGTCTCGCCGCGGATGACCACGCCGATCGCCACAAAGCCATCGTAACGGTCGCTTTCCGCAGCCATGGCGATGGTGCCGGGCACTTCGAGCGCACCGGGAACGGTGACGACCTCGACCTCGTGCCCCTCGGCCTCAAGCGCGGCTCTGGCGCCCGCAATCAGCATATCGTTGAGGTGGTCATAGAAACGGGCTTCGACGATAAGAAAACGGGCCATCGGGTCACTCCGGGATCGGCATGTGGCCGACGATGTTGAGGCCATAGCCTTCGATCGCGACGACATTGGGCTGCGAATTGCTGAGCAGGATCATGTCGTGAATCCTGAGGTCGGCCAGGATCTGCGAGCCGATCCCGACATTGCGGATTTCGTCTTCCTCGCTGTAGTTGCTGGTCGCCGGGCGGTCGCGCAGGATCACGATCACGCCTGATCCGTGCTCGCCCACCGCGAGCATCGAGCGCTGGAGCGTGCGCTTGCGCGGGCCGGGCTGGCCCAGCAGGTCGTCGAGTACCGAAATCGGGTGGACGCGGGTGAGGGTGGGTTCGCCCGGGACCACATGGCCCTTCTGCAGCACCAGCGCTTCGCTGCCGTCGACCTTGTTGCGATAGGTCAGCAAGCGCCACTGCCCGCCATAATCGGATTCGAAGCTGCGCTCGCCAACGCGTTCGACCAGATGGTCGTTGCGGCGGCGGTATTCGATGAGGTCACGAATGGTGCCGATCTTGAGGTCGTGCTTGCGGGCAAAGCCGATCAGGTCGTCGAGCCGCGCCATCGTGCCGTCTTCGTTCATGATCTCGCAGATCACGCCCGAGGGATTGAGACCGGCGAGGCGGCTGATGTCGACCGCGGCCTCGGTGTGGCCCGCACGGACCAGTACGCCGCCGTCGCGCGCGGTGAGCGGGAAGACATGGCCCGGCGTGACGATATCCTCTGGGCCCTTCGACGCGTCGATCGCGACCGAGATTGTGCGCGCACGGTCTGCCGCGGAAATACCGGTGGTCACGCCTTCCTTCGCCTCGATCGAGATCGTGAAGGCGGTCTGCATGCTTTCCTTATTGTTGCGGCTCATCGGCTCGAGGCTGAGCTGCTCGACCCGCTTGCGGTCGAGCGCCAGGCAGATCAGGCCGCGCCCGTGCGTCGCCATGAAGTTGATGGCGTTGGGGGTCGCCATCTGCGCCGGGATGATCAAATCGCCTTCGTTCTCGCGATCCTCGTCATCCACCAGGATGTACATCCGCCCGTTGCGAGCTTCGTCGATGATCTCTTCGATGCTGACGAGAGCGGGGCGGTCCCCGCTATTCGAGAGGAAGTTCTCCAGCTTCGTCAGGGTTTCAGCGGTGGGGTTCCAGCTGTCATCCGTGCAGTCGCGCAGGGTGTTGGCATGGAGGCCCGAGGCGCGGGCGAGGCCTGCTCGCGTCATTTCGCCGGAGGTGACGAGATTGCGAACGCGTGTGATGGTCGATGTGCTCATGCTGCAATCAATATCACATCGAGATGTGATCGCAAGCTGGCAAATGTGATGATCGGATGTGTTGACGCGGCAATTCACGCCCGGTGAGAGCTATGGATCTGGCAAACATGGAGAAAGGAGTGTGATGGTGGACGCACTAGGGCTCGAACCTAGGACCCGCTGATTAAGAGTATTTTATCGGCTCTTTGATCTAAAACAGAAAATAGCTTTTCCCCAGTAACATAAGCGATATCTCATTGCTC
>JALRKY010000057.1 GCA_023260985.1 Altererythrobacter sp.
ACCCGAGCTCACTAAAGAGGCGTTCTTTGAGTTGAATGATATTGTTGGCTTCACGGTTAATCTGAAACATGGCAACCCAATCCTGTTTCAAATATGATAGCATTTTCGTTGAGGATTTTCACTAAGAATGCGGTCGTGCGATCTCTGCTCCCTCACTCCCTCACTCCCTCACTCCCTCACGCACTCACGCACTCACGAAAACGACTGAGAAACTCCCCTTTGAAACTTTCCTATCAATCGCCTGAATCAGTTTCGATCTGTCACTCCGCTGGGTCACTTCGATAACCTCGATCTTGGGGTTCCTGAGCGACTGAATCGATTTGATCAGCGACTGCTTGTCGCTCGGCAATTTGACGTCACCAATCATTGCCACGTCCCCACTGCATCGACGGCATCGACCTGTCCTCATTCAGCACCTGCCTGACCGTATCCTTGACCCTCTTCCCTAAAGACTTCCTTGACCTCTCATCGATCTCACTGATCAAATGATTGAGGCGATTGTCCTTTTCGATCTGATCAACCTCATCCCGGACAAACCTCTCCATCAATGTGATCAGCATAGATGTCCTTGTGATTGATTTGTGCTTCGCAATATTGTCAAAGTTTTGCAGCAGATACCTAGGTGCATTGAAATTGATCAATTTGTGATTATCCATAAACTGCGTCCTATTTTAAAATTATATTTATTAGATATAGCAATACATTAAAGAGAATCGATAGATCCTCTCCGGTATAAATATGTAAGATTGGGAAACCTCGGAATCTATATTCTACAAAGGTTCGAAACAGGTGGAGTTCATCCAATCTATTGAGTCCATGAGTCCTTTAGGTTTGGACTTACGTTTCATAATGTAGTTGAGATACCCACGCTCCCGCTCAGCGGTTTGCGGGACTTCAATGTGGATCTGGTCGTATCCATAGTTGGTAGCGACCCAACTCTCCCGGATCATCGGCAGGAAAGTCGGCAGCGGTATTCGATCAGGTGTTTCCAGAATCACGTGGAGGTGATGTCTGCCTCCTCCGCCAACCTCCCTCACGATCAGAGATTGAAGTTTCTTACCGTACCTCTGGAATGAATTCCGAAACACCTTCCGGTTCAGCACGTTCTGGAAATGTCTGAAGTTCCGCTCGCTGATGATGTCGTCAATGGGAACCCCGTTCCAAACCTGCTTTTCCGTGAGCGTGATATTAATGGGATTTCTAACCCGATTTTCCTTCACATACTCCCTCAATACGTCATCCATGGTTTTAACGATTCCCTATCTTTATCAGATCTTTATGTCCTATTTATATGGATGGCGTTTTTGAGGTGAGGACGGTAGACAAGGCGACGTGATGTCCCAGAGAACCCCCATCTCGATCTCGATGAGGTCCAAGAAGCAGCACATTCGGTTGTGGTTTGAGTGTCTGCAGATTTGCCACTCGCAGGATGAATATCGGAACAATCTGAGGGACTCTGCCGGATTCTATGCAGACTGGGGCGACGTAACGAACGTCAAGTTCGACGGGTGGTGGGCGGAGAAAAAATACCTCTTTCAGGATGAATATGTCCGGGAGGTCGACAGGGTCTCAAGCAACCCGCACACGATCACGCTGTCCATCCCGCTCAACGAGAAGATTTCGGTGATCACGAGCGAGGTCAAAAAGATCGTTGAGAGGCATCAGACCGAACGACTGATCGAAATGGGTAAGGACCCGTCATCGATGAAGTCCAAGGACCTCGGGACCGGGCGGTACAGTTTCACCCAGAAGGAGATCAAAGCGGTCTTCCACTACGTCAATCTGGAGATGTACAAGATCTATCTCCGCCTCGGCAAACCGCCGATCAACCGGAAATTCCTGATGGCGGTCAGGTCAGAATTCGATGGTCGGACAAGGTCGCAACTGAGCGGCAGTGTGGTCACAATCCCGACAATGAAGCAATTCGAGACGAACTACACGACCAACGGAGAATGCGAGGATGCCATCCGGACGGTCAGGCGGAGTTTGAAAGGCGTTGAAGCGACCCTTGCCAATGTCAGCAAGGGTCGCTTTCCCTGAAGGAAATCCGTCAGTTGATCCACCTTTTTGGCAACCTTTTGATACACTGCTGCCAACTCTCGCCGTATCGCACGGTTTCGATGTCAAACCATCCCATCCCCTCAATAAGGTCTCTGATTTCCTTCGAGGTATCAGGGCGATAGATCGGTTTCGTATGATGCCACTCGCTCGGGAAACTAAAGACAAGCGAGCGCTGCCATCTGCCTGTGTATAACGGATCATCGGGATCAAAGGTTTGCTCGTATAGGTATCCACGATCGTAGTTGTCCCGAACGACGAAGGACCTCCTGTTTTCGATATGCCAATTAAGGATCTTTTCTAATCGGGTTAACCCCTTGAGTTTTTGATATTTCGAAGGACCCTGCGGCGGTTCAAGAACCTCGAAATCCTCCATCTGTTCAACTGATCGTGCAAACCTGTCCAAATCCCACCCAAAGCGGGTGTCGAAGTGGATGACATTTCCAGACGCATTGTCCCTGACGGCAACCATATAACTACTGCGCAATTTGTCTCTGAGAACTCGGACTAGCGGCGAAGGAGTCGGTGCATCTTCTTGGTATAAATCACACAACATTGACATCACCCCTCCAACCCAACTGACAGGAGGGATCCGCCAAAATGAGTGCGTCTTCCTCTTTATAGCGACCGACCGCATTCCACCATTGCTCATGCTTCAAGTCGCCAGTGTTCTCGCCACCGAGTTCAACCACGTCCTTTGAATTCACAACAATGCCGAAACCGCATGGGATTTCTGGAACATCCCGAGCAACCACAGAGAAAACAAAAAACGTCTCTCCTCCTTCCTCGAATTCGTCTGACAGTTGCTCATACGTATAGTATCGATCATGAGGAAGGAGAACATCGACTGATAGAGCAGGCGTAGTTCCATAAATTTCCATCCTAACAGTCGTTCCACATTTTACCAAAAAGTCACTCATAACGTCATTCCTTAAGAATATGTAAGAGAGACAATCCCTCTTTCCATTCTTTGATATTATGAGAATTTGAGGTTTAAATTTAGGACGGCAGATGCGGGGAGTGATGTCCTGAACCTGCCCGGACTCTCTGGGAGCGTGCTGCTGCTGGTAACTGCTGCTCGATGCCTGATCATTGCGGGGCGGTCGCTGTCCTTAGACGGACTTCAGACCCCTAGACAACGTCACCAGAAATTCTTAGAATCCACGACGATGATGCCAAACCCCCCTCCCGAACCGCACACCATTATCTACCTTTTGCCGGTAGCGGCGAGTTGTCACTAGGGATGGAAAGCATTGATTTAAAATCAATTTTTTGTTGATGAATTGGATTCCCACGCTATTGAAACCTGCTTGCTAAACCGAGATCGAGAGCATCCGTATCGTCGGACAAAATGCCAGTCTTGAGAAGTCAAAGAGTCTAGATCCGCCGGTTTGAAAAGGAATTTTGGCAATGAATGGAAATTTTGATGATGCCAACGGCATTAGAAATCTTCAGGATCTCTTTGCTGCACTCGAATCTCAAGTGGATGGCGATTATATCCCTGCGAAGAAGGATTTCACAACTTTTGCAATTTTGCACTTTCGCAAATATCTGAAGTTGGAAGGCAGGTCTGGTAGAAAAGAGTTCATTTCCGCTACTTTGCTGTATATTGCACTGTTTTTATTTTTCTCCCCTTTTCTCCTGATTCCGTTCATAAATTTGATTTTTGGATTGGTATTTGGTCTTATAATGCTGTTGTGTATCCCTGCAACTATTACCCTCACCGTAAGAAGGTTCCATGATTTGAACGTAACCGGTTGGGCGACGGCGTTATCTTTCATCCCGTTTCTGGGGTTCTTAGTCACGTTTTTTCTATGCATCATCCCGGGAACCCGTGGCGATAATCAGCATGGAGCGGATCCTCGTGCTGCTTGGTCTGATGATGATACCGGCAAACATCTTTCGAAAGAATAGCACGTTCAGCGGTTCGATTTCGCCAATAAGCGCAATAACAACATCGCTGGGAAACTGGGGTTAGTTGTTTTCTTGAAAGCGACGCCCTGGTGACGTGGTTGTTCATACAGTGTTTGGTTCACGCAAGGGTTGCATTGATTGCCTCTACTCATATCAGTGGCAAAATTGCAAAGATGATCTGAACACTATTTGATATACGGATCGTATACAGATTGAAATGTTCCGATATTTTCGATTATCATTCAATCGTTTAAAAAAGACCTGAATCTTGCCAAGGTTGGGGTCGAGGGTTCGAATCCCTTCGCCCGCTCCATAATTTCAAGGGTTTAGACGAACCCCATCCCCAAGAATCCCAAAATAAACCATATACGGATCGTATACGGATATCCGGATTTGGAGATGGGTTTTTGGGAAAATCAGAGCTCAACAATCCTACATCGGACACTGACCCAACCTCCGACCCTAAAGGCCCTCGAGGTAAGAACATCCCATGCGGCTTTACTAATGTGTTGCGGGGTCTATGTAATTTCAAAGTCGAAGTTTGAGGAGATAGGGATGCCAAAGATGACTTGGCTGGCTGGGTTGGCGTTTGGAGCAGTGATGCTTGGAGGGTGCGGTCAAACGCAAAGTGGCGATCAAGAACCATCTCCGACAGCTGGAGGCAATACCGATCCCCTATCAATGACATCTGACGTTTCAGAAAAGAGTGCTGAGACTTCACTCGATTCAGATAGCTGGCTGGGAAAACCAGGAAATCAGAGCATTAGAGAATTGATAATAGCCGACGCAAAAGACATACGTCAGGCGCTGAGTTCGCTAGAGGATAAAGAGGCGGCTCAAACTTCCCTAAGAACAGAAATATCTAATTCTCGCTTTTCCCCGATAGTTTACAAAGATCGCTTCGGGACAATTCATGCGATGGGATGCAGGGGGTCAAGCTGCGGAAGCTCAAGGGCGATCAGCTGGCTAGTTGAGTATTGGCGTGATAATGAAAACAATATCTCTGAGATATATATCTGCACTGATAATAATAACGACATAAAAATATGGTCATCTTACGGAAATGATATTTTCGAGGGCGGTGACTTTGAGTCAATGCGACCAGAAGAATGCTATGAAAATATGTTTTTCAAAGGATCTTGATCGGCAGACGTGTGGAGTGATGTCCTGAACCTGCCCCAACCTTCTGTAGGTGCTACATAACGTAGCGATTGCGAGATCCCGGACCATTTTAGGGTGTCGCAGCCAGAACTACTGACGTCAAACCACCTCGACATCAAATCGGGATATCGACGAAATCGATTTGAGACCGGGACAAGCCGAAATAGATATACGGATCGTATACGGATTGAAAATCTACGAAAGTTATCGCTTATATTCAGAGTGATATAGTCGACCTGAATCTTGCCAAGGTTGGGGTCGAGGGTTCGAATCCCTTCGCCCGCTCCATTTTCTTCGTCAACGCCGAAGCGGAATCGTGTGCAGAATTGCTCGCCGATTCCGTTCGCCGGTGAGGCTGCTCGTTTCGTCGATTGCGTAAAATGGGAACTTGCGCTGCGCCGAGGAATTGCTAACGGCAATGTTACATCATTACATTTCTCTTTGGTCGCATTTCCTACAATGAGGCTTTTCGTGATCCATTCGCGCACCCAACAGGTTTCCCACTTTGCCATGGCCAGCGCGCTGGCGCTTTGCTTCACTTCCCAGCCGGCATTTGCGGAAGGCGATGAGCTGGCGCAGGATGCCGCCCAGGCGAAACAGCAGCGTGCTGTCGAGGACGATTTGCACGATCGCCGGGTCGACTACCAAGGCAATATCGTGGTCAGCGCCACGGGCCTGCGCCAGCTCGATGTGCTGGCGGGCACCTCGGTGCTCGAAGGCGGCGAGCTCCAGCACAACCTTGCGGGCCAGATCGGCGAAGTGCTGGTCAAGCTCCCCGGCGTTTCCGCCACCGGCTTCACTCCCGGCGCTTCACGCCCTGTGCTGCGCGGCTTCCAGGGCGAGCGCGTACGCTTGCTGGTAGACGGGCTTTCGACCAGCGACGTGTCCAACACTTCGGTCGACCATGCCACCACGATCGATCCGCTGACCTCGGAACGGATCGAAGTTCTACGCGGTCCCGCCGTGCTGCTCTACGGCAGCCAGGCGATTGGCGGCGCGGTGAATGTGGTCGACAAGCGCATCCCGCGCCGGGTGCCCGGCGAGCCTGTTCACGTGGACGGACTGGCCGGCTGGGATTCGGACTTCGACCTCGCCGAGTTCGGCGCTTCGGTAGACGTGCCGCTGGGCCAGCGCTTCGTGGTGCATGCCAGCGGCAGCTGGCGCGACACTAACGACATGGAGATTCCGGGATATGCAGTCGCCCCGGGCCTGCGCGCGGAACTGCTCGCAGATGCGGACGAAGAGGAAGAAGAGGGCCATCTGGAGTTGTCGGATGAGCTGCGCGAAGCGGCCAACCAGCGCGGCGTTCTGCCCAACACCGCCACCCGCACCTGGAGCGCCAATGCGGGCTTCGCCTTTATTGATGGCGACAATTCGTTTGGCTTCTCGCTGGGCTGGTACGACACGAATTACGGCGTCCCGATCCGCCCGGGCGCGGGCCATGCCCATGGTGACGAAGACGCGGAAGCCGAAGCCGAGGAGGGCCATCACGAGGAACTCGTCTCGATCAGCCTCGAACAGCTCCGCGCCGATATGCGCGCCGAATTGGGGCTGGGCGACGGCGCCTTGTCCAAGCTGATCGCGCGCCTCGGCTACAGCGACTACACCCACACCGAATTCGAAGGCGACGAGGTCGGCACGACTTTCGATTCCGAAAGCCTCGAAGCGCGAGTCGAACTGGCGCAGAAGGACACGGGCAGCTGGCGCGGCTCGATTGGCGGCCAGTATTTCCACCGCGACTTCTACGCCGAAGGCGCCGAAGCCTATGTCGCGCCCAACACCACTGACCAGTTCGCGCTGTTTGCGCTGCAGGAATTCGGCAGTGGGCCGGTGCAGCTCGAAGCGGCGGGCCGCTATGAAACGACCAAGGTCGAATCGCAGCCGCTCGGCATAGCGCGCAGCTTCGATGCGATCTCGGGGGCGGTAGGCCTGGTGTTCGAGCCGCAGGCCGGGCTGCGCCCAGGGATCAATCTGTCGCATGCCGAACGCGCGCCGAGCGCCGAAGAACTGTTTTCGGATGGCCCACATATCGCCACCCAGGCCTATGAAATGGGCGATCCGGGCCTTGGCACGGAAAGCGCGATCGGGCTCGAGGGCTTCGTTCGCGGCGAAATCGGCGCGGCGACGCTGAGCTTCGCGGTCTTCAAGAACTGGTTCAGCGACTACATCTACCTCTCCGAAACGGGCCTTGAGGAAGACGATCTGCCGGTGTTCGAGTACCTGCAAAGCGACGCCGACTATTTCGGGGTCGAAGGCTCGATCAGCTTCCCGCTTGTAGATGCCGACAGCTACCGCCTGCTGGCGGACCTGCGCGGCGAATATGTGCGCGCGAAGCTCGATGACGGTTCGGCGATCCCGCGCATTCCGCCGTTGAGCCTGCTGGGTGCGCTCGAAGCGCAGACCGACGCGTTCGACGCGCGCGCCGAAGTCGAATGGTTTGCAAAGCAAGACCGGGTCGCAGAATTCGAAACTCCGACCGATTCCTTCGCGCTGGTCAATCTGTCGTTGTCGTGGCGCCCGTCGCAGGGGCAGGAAAACGTCATGCTCGTCCTCGCCGTAGACAATGTCTTCGACGCGACCGGCCGTCGCCATGCCAGCTTCACCAAGGATTTCGTCCCGATGGTGGGACGAAACCTGAAGGCCAGCGTCAGTTTTTCATTCTAACGCGGCGTCAATCCTCCGCTGCGAAACTGATCTCAGCATTCTGCTGTAGCCGGTCGACCAGCGCTTCGCCGAGGAAATAGCCGGGCGTGCCCACGCCGCCGGGCTTATCGCATGAAAGCAGCGCGATGCCCGTCTCGGCCAGCATCCGGCTTGTCGAGCCATAGCCTGGATCGTACTTGCCCTTGACGCCATAGAGCAGCGACTGGCCATCTGGCATTTCGGCCAGGAAGGCGATGTCGTAATAACCGTTCTCGCGCTCTTCCTTGGTCGGCCCTTCGCCCGGCTTGGGCGGCTTGGCGCCGAAAGGGTTCTTCATCATCTCGACCGCGCCTTCGGCCATCTTCTTGCCCGCTTCGCCCGGACTGGTCAGCACCATTTCGTCATATTTGAAGTCCTCGCCCCACGGGTGGTCGAGCAGGAAATTGGTGCGGTGGACGTTCTTGGTGTTGATCGGCGCCATCACGAAAGGCGCGGCCCATTTGCCGAATTTCTCTTCATAGCCGGGGATCATGCCGGATGGCTGGTCTGGCCCTTCGAAGCCGGGCGTGAGACCGAACGAGCTGCGCAGGATGCCGAACAGCGATGGGTGCTTGGCCACCGTCTTCATCGTTTCGGTGAGGCTGGCGACCGTGCCGCCCGAAGCGCCGCCGGCCATGCCGCGCACGCGCCCCTTTACGCGCGGTGCGGGCTTGTCGAAGCGCTTCACCGCTTCCTTCTGCGCCATCAGCACGCCGAGATCGAAGGGGATCGAATCGAAACCCGACGAGAAGCAGATATGCGCGCCCGCAGCCTTGGCGGCTTCCATATGCTCGTCGATCTTCTGCCGCATCCACACCGGCTCGCCGCACAGATCGGCGTAGTCGGTGCCGGTCTTGACGCAGGCCGCGACGAGCGCATCGCCATAGAGCTGGTATGGGCCGACGGTGGTGAGCACCACGCGGGTGCGGTTGCACATCGCCTCGAGGCTGGCCGGGTCGTCGGCATCGGCCACCACAAGCGGCGTGGTTTCCGGTGCGCCAATCGCGTCGTGCACCGCCTCGAGTTTGTCGAGGCTGCGCCCGGCCATCGCCCATTTCGGGCCGTCCGCTCGATCGCCATAGTGCTTGTCGAGATATTCGGCGACCAGGCGACCAGTGTAACCGGTAGCGCCATAGATGATAATGTCGAATTCGCGGTCGGCTTTGGCGGTCATACATGCTCTCCATTCCTGCCGAATCTGTGCGTCCGGCCCGGAGCCAGAACAGCACAAATAAGGTAGCAATGTCGAACTGGATTTTCCCGCCCTGCCTAGCGGTTGCGCACCGGTGGCTCGCCGTCGGCCTTCTTGGTTGTGGTCTTGGCCCGCGGGGCCGGCCCGTCGACGATCGCAGGATCGCCATCGTAAAGGACCGTCACCGGCACTTCGCGCATGAACACGCCTGCATAGGTTTTGCCGGCCATCCATGAATCCGCATTGCTGTCCATCCAGCAGGTGGCGACCAGACTGACCGCCACCTTCATGTCGAAGCCCTGCGTCTCGCGCAGGTATTCCGCCGGAGTGTGCCCCTTTTCCACATAGCGATCGAGCATGAACTCATAGGCCAGCACTGGGTTGAAGGTGAGATCCACTGCCGCCTTGGTGTCTTTCCGCGTGACAGGCAGTGTGACCGGGATATCGACCCCTACCCCGCCCATCCCGACGACCTGGTTCTGCTTGGCCTACTGGGCCTAGGGTGCGAACGGCATGGGTGTATTGTTGTGGATCAGCACCTTACCAAGGAAGACCCGCAGCGAGGTAAGCTTTGCGCCCGGCTTGCAATAGGCCTTTGCTTAAACGGTGAACTTGGGGTTGTCGCCGAATACGACCAACTCCCGCTTGCTCGCTACCTTCGAAGTCGAGACGTTCTTGAGGCTAAGGTTGCCCGGCGGAATTTGCTTCTCTATAGCAAGGCTCAGGATTGTCGGGCCCAATTGGCTTTCAATGGCGGCAGCGGCAGTCATCGGCACCGCCACGGCCATAAGGGCGAGCGCATTGCGAACATTTGCCCTCATGGGCCGATTCTCCCCTCCTTCAATTTAATTAGAGTGATACTCTAATATTGAACATGCAATGAAGATGTCGACAGCCGTGGGCGCCTTGCGGGCAAGGATCGCGTGGTCAGCCCTCGCGGGCCTCAGAATCCGAACTGGCGGCTGGCGAGATCGTACATGATTTCTTCTGACCCCCCGCCGATCGCCATCACGCGCACCTCGCGATAGATCCGCTCGACCCGGCCGCCGCGCACGAAGCTGGCCCCGCCCAGGATCTGGCACGCCTCGCGCGCGCAATATTCCATCGTCTGCGTGGCCTGCACCTTGAGCAGCGCGAAATCACCGGGGAAGGGCTTGCCAGCACGCACGGTCCACGCGGCATGGTCGATCATAGCCTGAGTCGCCTGTATCATCTGCAGCATGCGCGCCAGCTTGTGGCGGATCGACTGGCGGGTCGCGAGCGGGCGCCCGAAGGTTTCGCGGTTGCGTGCCCAGTCGAGTGCGTCCTCGAAGCACAGCCGCGAAAATGCAGCCGCCTGCTGCGCCATGCCCAGCCGTTCGCCGTTGAAATTGCGCATGATGGCGCCGAAGCCGGCATTCTCGGGACCGATCAGGTTCTCGGCCGGCACTTTGACGTCGTCGAAATGGATCGTTGCGGTGTCCGAAGCATGCCAGCCCATCTTCTGCAGGGCGGTGCGACTGACGCCGGGGCGGTCGGTTTCGACCAGTAGCAGCGAGACTCCGCCCATGCCTTCGCCGCCGGTACGCACGGCCAGCGTGATGTAGTCGGCGCGCATGCCCGAAGTGATCAGCGTCTTGGCACCGTTGACGACATAATGGCTACCGCGATTCTCTGCCCGCGTCCTGAGGTTCGCAACATCGGAGCCGCCGCCCGGCTCGGTGATGCCCAGGCAAATGATCTTCTCGCCCGAAAGCACTTGCGGCGCGATCCGCCGCTTCATCTCCTCGCTTCCCGCAGCGAGGATCGGCGGCAGGCCGATGCCGTGCGTCATCAGCGAGGCAGGAATGCCGCCCGCGCCGGGGCGGCACAGCTCTTCCGACTGGACCAGCGAATGGAAGATGTCGAAGCCGCGCTGCTCCAGCGTGCCGCTGCCGCCATATTCCTCGGGATAGCCCAGCCCCAGTACGCCCGCTTCGGCCGCCTTGCGGTGCAGTTCGCGCGGCAATTGGCCCGCCGCTTCCCACTCGTCGATATTCGGCATGATCTCGCGGGTAACGAAGGCGCACACGCTGTCGCACACGGCTTCGTGGGTTTCGTCGTAATTCGGCGAGCGGCTGCGCCATTGATCGAACAAAGGTGTGGTCATCCCAAATCTCTCCGCGGGATGCGCGGCAGCACCCCGGTCTGGCTCGAAATCGCCAGAAGTCGTCCGTCTTCGGCGAAATGTCTTGCCGAGCCATGGACCGTGCCGCGTTCGAAAGCGGCGAATTCGGTCACCGAAAGCACCCAGCCCGGATCGGCGCCCTGCACGAAGCGGAACATGGCATCGAGGCTCGACCCGCCGCGCGAAGCCGGATGCGCGCCTAGGAACAGGTCGGACATGATCGCCAGCCATCCAGCATCGATAACGAAATCCGCACGCGAGCGGGTCCACACGGCATGGATGCCTCGGTGCTCGTCATGCAGCGCGACGCGATATTCGAACTGGTCGGGCAGGCCGCCGGGCGAGGAATGGCTGATCTCGACCGGCGTCGCCTGGTCGGGGCCGACCACTTCGGGCATTTGCGCGAACAGCGCCTGCTCATAGGGCTCGCGATAACCCAGCGCGCCGCTGGCCCGATGGGTGGGGCGGGTATTGACGTGGGCGCTCGCAGTATACTGCGCCACGGCCTGCCCGCCCCCGCATTGCTCGACTTTCAGCACCAGCTCTTCCGCATGTTGCGTGGGCCCTAGGAACTGAACATGCGCC
Source organism: Altererythrobacter sp. (assembly GCA_023260985.1). Classification (GTDB taxonomy): domain Bacteria; phylum Pseudomonadota; class Alphaproteobacteria; order Sphingomonadales; family Sphingomonadaceae; genus Erythrobacter. Next base: position 11,739 of record JALRKY010000057.1, read on the forward strand.
CACAGCAGCGGCAGCTCGCTGTCGAGCTGCATCGCGTCGACGAACGCCGCCAGTGCGACGCCTCCCATAATATGGGGCGCGCCATCCGGCCCGGCGGTGGCCGGGGGCATTACAAGAAGGATGAATTCGCCGCTCCGCTGGCTGCTCCCGTCCTTGGGCACCACGCGCCAGAAGGGGAAGCGGGCTATGCTCATGCCCTGGCGCTCATAGCCGGGGGAGCGTTACGCCGCGCTGGCCCATGTATTTTCCGGCGCGGTCCTTGTAGCTCGTCTCGCAGCGCTCATTGCCCTGCAGGAACAGGAACTGGCATGCGCCTTCATTGGCATAGATCTTCGCGGGCAGCGGCGTGGTGTTGGAGAACTCCAGCGTCACATGGCCTTCCCAGCCCGGTTCGAGCGGCGTGACGTTCACTATGATGCCGCAACGGGCATAGGTGCTCTTGCCCAGGCAGATCACCAGCACGTCTTCTGGCACGCGGAAATATTCCACCGTGCGCGCCAGTGCGAAGCTGTTGGGCGGGATCACGCAGACATCGGTCTGCCGGTCGACGAAGCTGTTGACGGCGAAATCCTTCGGATCGACTACCGCGCTGTCGACATTGGTGAAGATCTTGAACTCGTCCGCCACGCGCGCGTCGTAGCCGTAAGAGCTCAAGCCATAGGAAATGCAGCCTTCGCGGCGCTGCGCTTCGACGAAAGGCTCGATCATGCCTTCGTTCAGCGCCTTGTCGCGGATCCACTTGTCGGAAAGAATCGCCATGCGCAGAGTGATTCCGCATGGGCGCGGCGGGGGCAAGCGAAAGCGCGCGGTATCCCCCGTTACTTGACGATTTTCGCCCCCAGCTCGGGATTGAGCGAAGTGACGAAGTTGAGCCAACTCTTGGGCCGACGTAGCATGTCCTTGGGATATTCGACCTTCAGCCCCACGATCTTTGCGATTTCGCCCACGAAGTGGATGCAATTGCGTGTGTCGAGATCATAATATTTGCTGGGCGCATCTCGCCAGGCTTTCATCTCGGCCACGACCCTTTGGTAGTGCTTGTCGGTGATGGTCACAGTGAAGTGGCGATTGGTCTTGCTGATATACTTCGGCTTTTCTGTCATGATGTCGTGCTCGACCGGCCCATTGAGGATCGCCGTGCTCACCTTCTTGGCGGTAAAGCCGCAGTTCTCGTTGACCTTCTGCCCATTCTCCAACTCACCTTCGAGTACGATGAAGGCATGCGGATAGCGCCCCACAAGGACAGAGCCGTTGAAGCTGTGAAAGCTCAGTTTGACTTCGGCTAAAGCGGGCGATGCCCAGCCGAGCGAAAGAACCACGAGCAGGATGGCAAAGATGCGCCCAATGGATTCAGGTCCTAGCCTTCGTTCGCCGTGTCGCAAGCATTCTCAGCCTGCCAGAAGGCTCGCATTGCCGCCCGCAGCGGTCGTGTCGACGCAAGTCACCCGTTCGGTGGCAAACCGCGTGAGATAGTGCGGCCCGCCCGCCTTGGGGCCGGTGCCGGAAAGGCCCTGTCCGCCGAAGGGCTGGCTTTCCACCACTGCGCCGATCTGGTTGCGGTTTACGTAGAAATTGCCCACCCGCGCCCGCGCCTCGACCATGCGCCGGGTCGCCGCGATGCGGCTGTGTAGTCCCAGCGTCAGGCCGAAACCGGTGGCGTTGATGTCATCGACCACGCGTTCAATCTCGCCCGCGGCATAGCGCGCGACATGCAGGATCGGCCCGAAGTTTTCCTTGCTGAGCTGCGCAATGCCGTCGATCTGGACGATGGCCGGGGCGACGAAGGTTCCCTTGGCGCATGCCGCAGGCACCTGGAGCTGCCACACGGGATTGCCCGCACTGCGCATCGCCGAAACATGCGCATCGAGCGAGGCCTTGGCTTCGGCATCGATAACCGGGCCGACATCGGTTTCGAGCAGGGTAGGATCGCCCACATGCAAGGCCTCGAACCCGCCGCGGATCATCTCGAGCATGCTGTCGGCGACGTCTTCCTGCAAATAGAGCACGCGCAGCGCGGAACAGCGTTGCCCCGCGCTCTGGAACGCGCTTCCCAGCACGTCGCGCACGACCTGTTCGGGCAAGGCGGAGCTGTCGACGATCATGGCGTTCTGACCGCCGGTCTCGGCTATCAGCGTGGCGATCGGGCCGTCGCGCCCGGCCAGGCTACGGTTGATCGCCTGCGCGGTCGCGGTCGAGCCGGTGAAGGCCACGCCGCACACGCCCGGATGCGCGGTGAGCGCGGCGCCCACGGCTCCGTCTCCGGGTACCAGCTGCAGTACGTCTTCGGGGATGCCCGCTTCATGGCACAGCTTGACCGCCAGCGCGGCGATCAGCGGGGTCTGCTCGGCCGGTTTGGCGAGCACGCAATTGCCCGCGGCCAGTCCCGCAGCGGCCATGCCAATGAAGATCGCGAGCGGGAAGTTCCATGGCGCGATGGTGGCGAACACCCCGCGCCCGTGCAGCCGCAGTAGGTTCTCTTCGCCGGTCGGCCCCGGCAGCACCAGCGGGGCTGCGAACTGGCGGCGCGCCTCGGCGGCATAATAGCGCAGGAAATCGACCGCTTCGCGTAGCTCAAGCACAGCATCGACCAACGTCTTGCCCGCTTCGCGCTGGCACAGCGACAGGAACTCCGCCGTATGCGCTTCGAACAGGTCGGCTGCCGCTTCGAGTAGCAGTCCGCGCTTGTCGCCGCCCAGCGCGTCCCAGCCCGGCTGGATCGCCTGCGAAGCCTCGACGCCTTCGGAGATCCCCTTGGCGGTGGCATAGGTGACGGTGCCGACTCGCTGTCCGAAATCATAGGGTGAACTCACGCCAATCTGCGCGCCGCCCGCACCGAAGGCGGGTTCTGCCGACCATTGTTTCGAGGCCAGCACGGCGAGCTGCTCGAGCAGCGTCTCGCGCACAAGCGGGTCGGACAAATCGACCCCGGCGCTGTTGCGGCGCGCACCGAAAATGTCGGCCGGAGACGGGATCGCAGGATTGCACTTGGGTTCGAGCGCTGAGAGTTCGGCCACCGGGTCACCGGTCATTTCCTCGATCGGCACTTCGCTGTCGGCCATCCGGTTGACGAAGCTGGTGTTGGCGCCGTTTTCGAGCAGCCGCCTCACGAGATAGGCGAGCAATTCCTTGTGCCCGCCGACCGGGGCGTAGATCCGCACGCGCGTGCGATCGTTTCCTTCGGACTGCGCCAGCGCGTCATAGACTTCCTCGCCCATGCCGTGGAGGCGCTGGAACTCGAAGGGCTTGCCGCCGCTCAATGCCTTTACCGCGCCGATAGTATAGGCGTTGTGGGTGGCAAAGGCGGGCAGGATCACGTCGCTGTGTTCGAACAGGCGCGCGGCGCAAGCGAGATAGGACACGTCGGTCGCCACCTTGCGGGTGAACACCGGGTAGTCGGTGTAGCCGCCCACCTGGCTCGCCTTGATCTCGCTGTCCCAATAGGCGCCCTTGACCAGCCGCACGAAGAAGCGGCGCCCGTGGCCGCGCGCCAGCTTCGCCACCCAGTCGCACAGCGGCACGCCGCGCTTCTGGTAGGCCTGGATGGCGAGGCCGAAGCCCTCCCATGCCGATCCGTCGGGCCGGGTGAACAGCTTGTCATCCGCGGCGAGATCCTCGATGATGTCGAGCGACAGTTCAAGCCGCTCGGCCTCTTCGGCATCGACCGTGAAGTGGATGTCGGCGTCGCGCGCCTTGATCGCCAGCTCGCGCAGCATCGGCACCAGCGCCGCGCGCGCCTCTTCGGCGTGGACGAAACCGTACTTCGGATGCAGCGCCGAAAGCTTCACCGAAATGCCGGGCGACGCGGCGACTCCGCCCTTCGCCACTCGCGCGACCGCATCAAGCGCGGTGTCGTAAGCCTGCCGATAGCGCTCAGCATCGGCAAAGGTCATCGCCGCTTCGCCAAGCATGTCGAAGCTGTGGGATAGCCCGCGCTTGCTTTCGGGCGCGGCGCGACCAAGCGCTTCGTCGATCGTGCGGCCGAACACGAATTGCCCTCCGAGGATCTTCATCGCCTGCAGCGTGGCGGTGCGCACTACCGGCTCGCCCAGCCGGTTCATTGTGCGCTTGAGCGTGGCGCCCATCCCGCGCTGATGCGCTTCGGGCGGGTCGAGCACTTCGCCGGTCAGCATCAGCGAGAAGGTGGCGGCATTGACGAAAGTGGAAGAGCTTTCGCCGAGGTGCTCGCTCCAGTCGATCTCGCCGATCTTGTCGCGGATCAGCGCGTCGGCGGTTCCGGCATCGGGCACGCGCAGCAGTGCCTCGGCGAGGCACATCAGAGCGATCCCTTCCTCGGTGTTGAGCCCATATTGATGGAGGAATGCGTCGATCCCGCTCGCCTTGGTCTTGCGGGCCCCGGCGATGAGCTTGGCCGCGAGAGCGGCTGCCTCGCCATGTCGCTGCGCGACCGGCGCGGCTTCGGCGATACGCTGTTCGACGATGGAAGCTTCTTCGGCGCGATAGGCCCTGCGCAGTGGCGAACGGTCGAGCGGTTGATGCTGGGACAAGATAAGGCGACTCCGCAAGGGCTGGCTTTGGAGCGCGATCTGGACCCGGTTTCAATTGTAATCAAGTGGGCAGAACGTCGCGTGCTCGAGCAGCCTCCTTGAGGCGGCCTGCACTAGTCGCTAACAGGCGGATTGTGCGGAGATTGTTCCGCCCGGCTGTGTGGCCAGCAGGTGTGGAGAGATCATGCTCGATTGCAAGCCGACCCGCGTCAGGCCCGGATTGATCGCATGACAAGGCGCGATCCCGAACCCGCGCTCTACGCCGGCGATCTGTTTGGAGAGATCTACCAGGCTCAGCAGGTCGCACAGCCGGCTCCGGAGACGCCGCGCACTCTGGCGCCGGGGCTGGTCACGTGCCTGATCGCTGCGCTCGCCGCCATGTGGCTAGCCGAGCATTACGGCTTTCCCGCGATCCTGCTTGGCCTGCTTATCGGGTTGGCGCTCAACTTCCTGTCCGAACATCCGGCGCTGGGGCAGGGGCTGGACTTTGCCGCGCGCCATTTTCTGAGGTTCGGCATCGTGTTGCTGGGCATGCAGGTGACGCTGGCTCAGATCGGCGCGATCGGCTGGCTGCCCTTTGCCGGGCTGCTGGCGATCATGGCTTCGGCCTTCGGTACCGGGCTGCTCGGCGCGCGGATCGTGGGGCAGGGGCGTTACGCTGGGGTGCTGGCCGGTGGCGCGACCGCGATCTGCGGGGCATCTGCCGCGCTGGCGCTCTATGGAGTGATCGGGCGCGACCGGCTCGACCAGTCGCGCTTTACCATCACGCTGGTGGGCATCGCGCTGGCGAGCGCGCTGGCGTTGTCGCTCTATCCGCTCATCGCCGAGACGCTGGGCCTGAACGATGCGCAGGCCGGCTATCTAGTCGGCGCTTCGATCCATGACGTGGCCCAGGCGATTGGCGGGGGCTACGCCATTTCCGATGAGGCGGGCGCGCAGGCGACGATCATCAAGTTGGCGCGCGTGGCGCTGCTCGCTCCCGTTGTGGCTTTGGTGGCGCTCTGGCTGGGCGAAGCCGGGCGCGCAGAAGCCGGGCCGCGCCCTGCATGGCGGCGGATTTCGCTACCGTGGTTCATTGTCGCCTTCCTGCTGCTGGTGGTGCTCAATAGCTTCGCACCGATGCCCGATGGCTTTGCCGAGGGCGGGCTGGCTGGATCGAAATTCCTGCTGCTGCTGGCGGTAACCGCCACTGCGATGCGCTCGCATTTGTCGCTGCTGATTGAAGCCGGATGGCGGCCACTGGTGCCGGTGATTGCGGCGACGCTGGCGTCATTCGCCACTGCGCTGCTCGTATCGGTGGCGCTGATCGGCTGAGCGCGCTCAGGCCGGGCGCGGCAGCGCGGTGGTGTATTTCATCTCTTCCATCGAGAAGCTGGCGGTGACGTCGGCGAGGCCGGGCACGCGCCGGATCAACCGCTGGTAAATGCGGTCGTAATCGGCAATGTCGCGCACCCGCAGCTTGAGCATATAGTCGATGTCGCCCGCCATGCGGTGGCATTCGATGATTTCCTCGATCCCGGTGATCGCTTCGTGGAAGGCGGTGAGCCATTCGCCGTCGTGCCGGCTGGTGCGGATCGCCACGAACACGGTGGTGGCGAAGCCGACCCGAGCCGGATCGACCAGTGCCACGCGGCGCGCGATCACACCTGTCTCCTCCATCCGCTTGATCCGCCGCCAGCAGGGATTGGTCGACAGGCCGACGCGGTCGGCAATGGCCTGCACCGGTAGCGAGGCATCAGCCTGCAGCAATGCAAGAATTGTCCAATCCTTGGTATCAAGTTCGTGATAAATTGTCATAGACAGTGTATTTATCTCAATATCGTGAGATTTTCCATCAAACTTTGGGATTTCATTGCGCGCGCGGCGTGGTATCCAGCTGCGCAGGACCGAACAGGGGGCTCGAGGACAGGCAATGGATCGCAACACGATCGCGAAAGCATTCACCGAACACCCCGCATCGGTGGGCGAAACCTACGGCGACCATCTGGTGCATGCCACCGGCTTCGGCGTGCGCATGGTGCTGGGCGGGCTCGCCTGCATGCTGCACGGCCTCTTGCCGTTCCTCTTCGTCAAGACCGGCAGCGAACAGATCGAAACGCTGCACGGCAAGATGATCGTCAATCGCAGCAAACTGCCCCAGCCGCTCGACTTCGTGATCTGATCGCGATCGGGGGCCACCGCGCCCTTCCCAACAAAGAGCATCCCGTCGCCCGAAAAATCGGCTAACGTGCTGTCCGGATTGCCGGTCTGCGCCGCAGCGGCATGTCGGTAGCGAAGGGGAAATGCAGCTATCATGGGCAAATTGTCGGGCATTACGGTAGTCGATCTGACGCAATTCCTGCCCGGTCCGATGATGACAGTAATGATGGCCGACCAGGGCGCCCAAGTGATTAAGGTCGAACCCTCCGCAGGCGATCCGGCACGCGAGCAGGCTCCGTTCGACAGCTATGGCACCGCCGAACAGTCGGTGTGGTTTGCTAATCTCAACCGCGGCAAGCAGAGCGTCACGCTCGACCTCAAGAGCGAGGAAGGTAAGGCGCATTTGCGCGAGCTGTGTCGCCGCGCGGACGTGTTCGTCGAAGGCTTTCGCCCCGGCGTGATGGCGCGGCTCGGCTTCGACTATGAAGCGGTCAGGGCGCTCAAGCCCGATATCGTCTATTGCTCGATCTCCGCCTTCGGGCAGGAAGGCGCGCTAGCGCATCACCCCGCGCATGACATGGCGGTGCAGGCGATGGCGGGCTTCCTCAGCGTGAACGACGGGCCCGACGGAGCGCCGGTCGTGCCCGGCGTCGCCAGCAGCGACATGGCCGCCGGCCTCACCGCGCTGTCGGCAGTGCTGATGGCCCTGGTGGGCCGCGACCGCACGGGTGAAGGCGCCTATATCGATTGCGCCATGTTCGACAGCCTGCTGCCGTGGTGCGTCCACACTGCAGGCAGCGCGATCGCCGGTGGGCCAAGCCCCAAATCGGCGGAGCAGCGTTCGCTCGGCGGGGCGGGCTTCTACCAGGTCTATGAGACGAAGGACGGCAAGCATGTCGTGCTGGGCGGGCGCGAGATCAAATTCGCGCGCAACCTGCTCCTCGCGCTCGGTCGTGAAGACCTGCTCCCCATCGCCGAAGCTCCGGCGGGGCAGCAGGAGGAACTGATCGATTTCCTGCGGGCGACTTTCGCCACCCGCACGCGCGACGAGTGGGGCAGCTGGTTCGCCGACAAGGATGTCGCTTTCTCACCCGTGCTCGATTTCCGCGAAGCGCTTGACGAACCGCATATTGCCGAACGGGGGCTATGGGTCGAGAGTGAAGGCGGCGGGCATCACATTGCCCCGTCGATCCGGTTCGCGGGATATAATTGGACGCCGGGCCCGGTGCCCGCCCTGGGCGAATCCAACAAGGAGTGCTTGTCATGAACCTACGCCTCGAAAAGCATGGTGCGGTGGCGCGGCTGATGATCGCCCGGCCCGATGCGCGCAATGCAATCAACATGGCGATGTGGGAAGCCTTGCCCGGCTTGATCGCCGAGGCGGAAGACGATCCGGCGATCCGCGTGCTCGAACTGCGCGCTGCCGATGGCGCGGGTGCCTTTTCGGCGGGCGCAGACATCAAGGAAATGCTCGCCCACAAGGACAAAATGGGTTGGCACGAAGCCAACCAGGCCGAGATCAACCGGGTCCAGTACGAGCTGACGCGGGTCGATCTGCCGACTGTCGCCTTCATCGATGGCGATTGCATCGGCGGCGGCTGCGGGCTGGCGCTGGCCTGCGACATTCGCGTCGCGACCAAGAGGGCCCGCTTCGGCATCACTCCGGGCAAGCTGGGGCTGGTCTATCCTTTGCACGATGTGAAGCTGCTGACCGATTTGGTCGGCCCAGGGCAGGCCAAGCGTATCCTGTTCACCGGTGAACTGCTCAGTGCCGAAGAGGCCTTGCGGATCGGGCTGGTCGAAATCCTGGCTGACAGCGCCGATGCGCTGATCGAGCAGATCCTCGCCGCTTCGACCTACTCAGCGCGCGATAACAAGTCGTTCGTGCGCCGCGTGCTCGACGGGCAGGCGAGCGACGATACGACCACTCTGGGTGTGTTCGCCGCCGCCTTCACGCGCGAGGATTTCGTCGAAGGTTCGCAGGCTTTCCTCGAGAAACGCAAGCCGAGGTTCAAATGAAGAAGCTGTTCGCCTTTTATTGCCGCGATGGCGAGCACAGCGCGATGTTCCGTGAACATGCGCATGACGCCTTGCTTGAGCACTTCGCCGAACACGGCAAGGACTTCGCCGTGGCGGGGCCGATGGTGAAAGGCGACAAGATCGTCGGCTCGCTGCTGGTAATCAGGGCCGCGGATGAAAGCGATGCCCGCGCCAAGCTCGAAACGATCCCCTATTTCTCGGTCGGTGTGTGGCAATCGATCCGCGTCGACGAGTTCCAGCCCTTGTTCGGCGACTGGGCCGCCAGTCTGGCAGAGGAGGCGAAGCATGGCTGAGGATCTGGCTGAAGAACTCGAAGCCTATGCCGCGGCGTGGAGCCGCTTGGCGACTGACGGCATCGCCGATTTCTGGCGGCGCGACCATTTCCGCTTCTATAAGGCGGAGGACATGCGCGAGCTGTTCACAGAATTCCCCGGCCTACTGGCTTACTGGCGCAACAATGAGAAATTGCACGATAGCGTCTGGCTCGAATTCCACGGCGTGCTCGACCTAGGGATTCCCGGCCCTGCGCGGCTCGTCAGCGCACAGATGGAATGGCGCATCGCCTATCGTGAAGACGCGCTCGATGCAGGCGGCCTGCCTTACCGCCATGCCGGCAAGGCGACGTCAGGCTGGAACCATGTGCTGAGCCTGTGGGAAGAGGTCGACGGGCGCTGGTATCTCACCGGCTGGTGCGAAGCGCCCGATCGCGCCGACCTATCTTTCCGACCTGATCTATCGCGTGGCGGGCGATTCCGACTGAAGCATAGCCCGACCGGGGTGACGGGTCAGGGGATCAGGACGGTCGAGCCGGTAGTCTTGCGCGCTTCGAGGACGCGATGCGCCTGCGCTGCTTCCGTCAGCGGATAGGTTTTGCCGATCGTTACTTCGACCTTTCCGCTGCCCAGCATGCTCCAGACCCGGGCAATGCCGAGCGCGCGGTCTTCCGGCGAAGCGTAATAGTGGAACAGCGTGGGGCGCGTGACGAAGAGCGAGCCCTTCTGCGCCAATATGCCCAGATTCACTCCGTCGACCGGACCCGAGGCATTGCCGAAGCTGACTAGCAACCCGCGCGGGCTGAGACTGTCGAGCGAGGCGATGAAAGTGTCCTTGCCCACCCCGTCGAACACTACCGGCACGCCCGCGCCATCGGTCAATTCGCGCACGCCGGGGGCGATCTCGTCGCGGTCATAGCGGATCACATGGTCGCAGCCCGCCGCAAATGCGATGTCGGCCTTGGCCTGCGACGAGACGGTGCCGATGACCTGCACTCCGATCGCTTTCAGCCATTGCACCATCAACAGCCCCACACCGCCTGCCGCGGCATGGACCAGCACCGTGTCGCCCGGTTTCACATGGGCGCAACGTTCGACCAGCGCTTCGACTGTCGCCGCCTTGAGGATCGCGGCAGCCGCGATATCGTCAGGAATGTCGTCAGGCAATCTGTAGAGCGCATCGGCGGGCATCACCCGATGTGTGGCATAGGCGCCGAGCCCTGGCCCCATATAGGCGACGCGGTCGCCGACGGCGAAGCCGGTCACCCCGTCGCCGAGCGCAATTATACGCCCGGCCGCCTCCAGCCCCAGCCCGTTCGGCAGTTCGATCGGGTAGAGCCCTGTGCGGTGATAGGTGTCGATGAAGTTGAGGCCCACTGCGCCGTGTTCGACCAGCACTTGCCCGGGGCCCGGCGCAGGCAGGTCATCCTCGACCCAGCCGATCATCTCCGGCCCGCCGTGCCGTTCGATCACCGCGCGTGTGCATTTCATCTTTTGCTGTCCCTTCAGGATGCACTGCCTGCCCATTCGGGTTGCTTGGGTGCAGGTAGGCCGGTTTCCTCTTCGCACGCTTCGCGCAAGGCGTCGATACCGGGGCCATAGTCGAACAGCAGCAATGCACCGCGTGCGGCCTTCATTTCGGCACGTAGGCTGGCGGTCGCGGCATCGTCAACCGTGCCTTTGCCATCGGCCACCACGCCATAGGCCTTCGCGCCCTCGGCAGTGACGAGGCCCTGCCGGATTTCGAGCCCGACCAGCGCCGGGTCACGCTCAAGCGGATCGCCCCAGCCGCCGCCGCCCCAGGTGATGAAGTGCAGCAGATCGCCCGCCTTCACCGGCACGTCTTCCACCTTGTTGCCGACGATTTCGGTGGTGCCTTCGGCGCGTTCGAGCACCTTCTTCGCGCGCAAGCCCGGATGGCCGCCGTTGACGCCCCAGGGCGGCACGAACCAGCGGTCGTCATGGATCGCGATGTGCCCGTCGGCGAGGAAGCGATAGGTCATGTGGATGCCATTGCCGCCGCGGTGCAGCCCGGCACCGCCGCTGTCGGGCTCGGTCGAATAGCGCTCGATCCGCAGCGGGAAATAGCGCTCTAGGAACTCGTTGGGCACATTGGTGAAGCCCGGCCACAGCGAGTGCCCGTCAGGCCCATCGCCCAGCGGCCGGCCCGGAATCCCGCCGAAGCCGATCTGGAACAGCTGGAACCATTCGCGTTCCTTGCCTTCGCGCCGGTCCCAGCCCGAATAGAACAAATGCGGCGATGAGCTGAAGCCTGCCGCATTGAGAAATTCGGGTGTCTTCTGGCCCAGCAAGCCACCAAGGATGTCGAAGATGCGGCCCAGCGCATGGGTGCGTCCTGAGAGCGCGGCGGGGAATTTCGGCTTGAGCAGAGATCCCTCGGGGATGCGCACGTCGATCAGATCGTAGAACCCGTCATTGAACAGGATCTGCGGGTCGAACACCATGATCATATAGATGCCGAAGAACATCTTGAACATGTTCTCGTTGAGATAGAAATTGATCGAGGCGGCGCTCTGCGGATCGGTCCCGTCGAAATCGAGCACGACCTTGTCGCCCTCGCGCCACATGGTGCACTTGATCTTGTAGGGGCCGAAGCCCTTGCCGTCATCGCAAACGTAGTCCTCAAAGCTCACCGGCTCTTCGGCCACCGCCATGCCGATCAGCGCCTTCATCGCGCGATAGTTGCGGTCGAGCAGTTCCTGCGTCGCAGAAACGTAGACGTCGTCGCCGAAACGCTCGGCCATTTCGACCACGCGCCGTGCGGCTACGCGGCACGATGCGATCAGCGCATTGAGGTCGGCCTGGCACCAATCGGGCTTGCGCGTCTGGTGCATGACGAGCTTCATCAAATCGTCATTATATTCGCCTTTCTTCCAGATCTTCACCGGCGGGATGCGCACCCCCTCCTCGAAGATCGAGCTGGCGCCGATCGGCATTGAGCCGGGGACCGCGCCGCCGATGTCGCTCTGGTGGCCGAACATGGCGGTGTAGGCGATCAGCCGCCCGTCCTTGAACACCGGCAGCAGCACCAGCCAGTCGTTCGAGTGCGAAATCGCGCCTTCGCAGGAATAGGGGTCCGACAGGAAGATCATGTCGCCGTCTTCCAGAGTGCCGTCGAAGCCGCGAAGGAAGCCGTCGATGAAGCTGCCGAACTGGCCCACGATCATCTTGCCCTTGGGGTCGGCGATCAGCGGGAAAGCGTCGCCCTGTTCGCGGATGCCGGGGCTCATCGCGGTGCGCACAAGCGTCGCATCCATCTCGATGCGCGCATTGCGCAGTGCATTCTCGATGATGTCGAGCGTGACCGGGTCGATTGCGATCTTCTGGAAGGGCTTGGGATTGGTTTCGATGATTTGTGCCGGCATCGCTCAGCCCTCCTTCACAAGGTTGATCAGGATATTGCCGACCCTGTCGACCGTGGCCATGCAGCCGCTTTCGACCAGCGTGGTCGAATCCATCTCGGTGATGATCGCCGGGCCGGGGATAACGTCACCCTGGCGCAGGCGGCTGCGGTCGTAAATAACTGCTGTCTGTTCCTTGCCGTCGATCCACAGCGTGTGGTCGCGGATCTTGGCGGCGGAAGGATCGCCGTCACCCTTGGGCAGTTCGGCTGCGGGCAAGTCAGGCGCCTGGCCCAGCGCCACCGCGCGCAGATTCACGATCTCGTGTGGGGTGTCCATGTTGAAGGTGAAGAGCCGCAGGTGCTCTTCGTCGAAACGCGCAAGGATGCCTGCGATCCCGTCCGCCTCGAGCACCTTCTTGTCAATCGTCAGCGGCACTTCGAAGGCCTGACCGGCATAGCGGATGTCGACTTCGAACTGCGTGGTGATCTGGTCTTTCGGCACGCCATCGGCGAGCAGCTCGCCGCGCGTCTGCGCCGCCATCTCGTCCAGCACCGCCTCAAGGTCAGCAATGGTGGTGTCTTTCGCAAGGCGGGAGAAGCTGCGCGCGGTTTCCGTGCGCATCCGCGTGGTCGCATCGCCCAGGGCGCACAGCACGCCGGGGCTGACCGGGCTGATCGCGGGCCAGCTGCCCATGAGCCGCGCGACGGCGTTGACATGCAGCGGGCCTGCCCCGCCGAAGCCCATCAGCGCGAAGTCGCGCGGGTCGTAGCCCTGCTGCACGCTGATCATGCGCAGCGCACCGAACATGTTCTCGTTGACGATATCGATGATGCCGCGCGCGGCCTCCATCAGCCCCACGCCCAGTGCGTCGGCCACGGTTTGCACTGCTTTCTTAGCGCCTTCGCGGTCGAGCTTGAAGCTGCCGCCCAGGAGATTTTCGGGCAGGTAGCCGAGCACGACATTGGCGTCGGTCACAGTCGGCAGCGTGCCGCCCTTGCCATAGGCGACCGGGCCAGGCACCGCGCCCGCACTTTCGGGGCCGACGCGCAGCGCCTTGGTTAGTTCAGGCACGTGGGCGATCGAGCCGCCGCCCGCGCCCACGGTCTTCACGTTCAGCGCCGAAGCACGGACCGAAAGATGGCCCACGTCGGTGGTGCGCACGCGGCGCGCCTCTAGCCCTTCGATCAGCGCCACGTCGGTCGACGTGCCGCCGACGTCGAGCGTGAGGATATTGCTGAAGCCGGCATTCTTCGCCACCCACAGCGCGCCGGTGACGCCGCCAGCCGGGCCGGACATTAGGATGTTGACCGGATGCTCCTCGGCCTTCTGGCTGCTCATCAGCCCGCCGTCCGAGCGCAGCAGCGAAAGGCGACCTTCCAGCCCCTGCTCCTCCAACTTGGTGCGCAGGTTCGAGACATATTTGCTCACCACCGGGCGCACGGCCGCATTGGCGACGGTCGACAGCGTACGCTCGTACTCCTGCATTTCGGGAAGCACTTCGTGGCTGAGCGAGACGGGGATGCCGGGCAATTCCTCCGCGGCAATCTCGCCGATCCGCTTCTCATGCGCGCCGTTGACGTAGGCGTTGATCAGGCTGACCGTCAGCGCTTCGATGGCGTTAGCCTTGAGCTTGCGCAGCGCGGCGCGTACGGCGTCCTCGTCCAGCGGGCGCACTTCCTTGCCATCGGCGCCCATCCGTCCCGGCACGTCGACCGTGTCTTCCAGATGTGCCAGCGGGGTCGGCTTGGGCCACACGATCCACGCCGCCAGCCCGCCAGGCACGAAGCTGCGCGCGATCTGCATGATGTCGCGATAGCCCTCGGTGGTGACGAGGCCGACCTTGGCGCCCTTGCCTTCCAGCACCGCATTGGTCGCGACGGTCGTGCCGTGGAGGAAATAGGAGATATCGCTCGCCGACACTCCGGCTTCGGCGGTGATCGCCTTCACCCCGTTGAGGATGCCCTCGGAGCTGTCATGCGGGGTCGACGGCGTCTTATGGCGCCAGAATTTCCCGCTCGTCTCGTCGAACAACAGCAGATCGGTGAAGGTTCCTCCCACATCGACGCCCAGCCTATAAGTCATAGTCTCTCCGTGGCTTCGGTTTCGTCAGGCCGCGCGCGCGACCATCGATGACAATTCGCGGCCCAGCCTTTCAGCGAACCAGCGGTTGGTGGCGATGGCGGCATCCAGATCGACGCCGCTGTCGATGCCTGAACGCTCCATCATGTAGATAAGGTCCTCGGTCGCGATATTTCCGGTCGCCTTGGGGGCGAAAGGGCAACCGCCGAGCCCGCCGAGCGAGGCATCGAAGATCCGCGCACCAGCCTGATACGCCGCCCAGGCATTGGCGATGCCGGTGCCACGCGTGTTATGGAAATGCGCCCGCATCGGTATCCGCCCTTCGAGCAGTTCGCCGAGCTTTCCGAACAGCTCGCTAACCTGTGCCGGGGTGCCGACGCCGATTGTGTCCGCTAGCGCGATCTCTTCGGGCTCCTCTATCACCATCTCTTCGGCTATTGCGAGCACGGTTTCGGGCTTCACGGTGCCTTCGAACGGGCAGCCGAAGGCGGCGCTGATGGTAATCTGCGCGCGCATCCCTTCGGCCTTGGCAAAGCGGATCATGTCGCGGTTCTCGGCGATGCCTTCCGCGATGGTATGGCCTTGGTTCTTCTGGCCGAAAGTGTCGCTGGCGACGAGTACGCAGCCGACCTGGTCGATCCCGCGTTTGCCGCCGTCCCTTGTTGCGAGACCGCGCAGCACGCCGCGTTTGTTGAGCACCAGCCCGATATAGGTCGCATCGGCACGGTCGGGCAAGCCGGCGATGACGGCTTCGGCATCGGCCATTTGCGGCACCCGCTGCGGGTGGACGAAGCTCGCCACTTCCACCCGCCGCGCGCCGTAATCGAGCATGCGGTTGATCAGCTCAAGCTTCACCTCGGTCGAGATGATGTCGGGCTCATTCTGCAGCCCGTCGCGCGGGCCGACTTCTACCAGTTCAATGCTTTCGGCGGCCATGGAATCGCTCTGCGAGAATTCGTAGGGGTCCGCGCCTGATACGCAAATTGTATACAAATGCAAATGCCGCATTTATAGGGCGATGCGGAATCGCATGACGTTCGGCGGGCTAGCCGGCGCTATGCCTTGGTTACATCGCACTATCATGGGCTGCAGTGGCTCTACTGCGTTTAGCAAAGCAAGAGGATCCCGAAATCATGGCACAAGGCGCGCTCGACGGACTGCGGCTGATCGAGATGGGGCAACTGATCGCAGGGCCGTTTTGCGGGCAGTTGATGGCCGATCACGGCGCGGAAGTGATCAAGATCGAACCGCCTAAGGTGGGCGATGCGATGCGCAACTGGGGGCAGGGCATCCCGCTGTGGTTCTCGGTCGTCGCGCGCAACAAGAAGTCGATCACGCTGAACCTTCGCGAGAAGGAAGGGCAAGACATCGTCCGCCAGCTCGCCGCCAAGGCCGATTTTCTGCTGGAGAATTTCCGCCCCGGCACGCTCGAACGCTGGAGCCTGGGCTGGGAACAGCTGCATGCGATCAACGAAGCGCTGATCATGATCCGCGTCTCCGGCTACGGCCAGAGCGGGCCTTACAGCCCCCGCGCCGGCTATGGCGGTATTGGCGAAGCGATGGGCGGCATGCGCTATATTGCAGGCGAGCCGGACCGGCCGCCGAGCCGCGCTGGCCTGTCGATCGGGGATTCGCTGGCGGCGATCTATGCCTGCCTCGGCGCGCTGATGGCGCTCAACCACAGGCACAAGACCGGCCAGGGCCAGGTCGTGGATTCGGCGATCTACGAAGCGGTGCTGGCGATGATGGAATCGACCATCCCAGAATATGCTGTGGCGAACCATATCCGCGAGCGCACCGGATCGATCCTGCCCAAGGTCGCCCCGTCGAATGTCTACCCCACGAAGGACGGCAGCGTGCTCGTCGCGGGCAACCAGGACAGCGTGTGGAAGCGTATGGCCGAGATGATGGGCGTGCCCGAGTTGGGCGACGATCCGCGCTACAACAGCCATGTCGCCCGCGGCGAACGCCAGCAGGAGCTCGACGACCTGATCGGCAAGTGGACGAAGCAATTCACCAGCCCGGAAGTGCTGGCAAAATGCGAGGAGCACGGCGTTCCGGCGGGCAATATCTACCGCGCGCCTGAAATGCTGGCCGATCCCCACTTCTCCGCACGCGAAGCGATCATCGAGCTGCCGCACCCGAAGCATGCGAACTTCAAGATGCAGAACGTCGCGCCCAAGCTGTCCAAAACGCCTGGCCATGTCGACTGGGTCGGCCCCGAGCTGGGACAGCACAACGAGGAGATCTACGGCGAACTGCTGGGGATGGATTCGGCGAAGCGGGCAGACCTAGCGGGGCGCGGGATTATCTGACCCGCGCCTATCCCGGCGTCAGCTTGATCAGTCCCGCCGAGAATCCGTACTCCAGCACCCAAATGCTGCCGTCCGGCGCTTCTTCGACTTCGCGAATCCGGGCGCCAAGCGGCATGCGCGCCACTTCGGTGGCTGTTCGTCCGGACACACGCACGCGGATGAGGCCCTACGCCACCAGCCCCGCCAGCACCAAGTCATTGGCCCAGCCCACAAACCGCGATCCACGATACTGGATCATGCCGCTGGGTGCGATCGATGGGCTCTAGCTGATCAATGGCGCAGTGTATGCCGTATTGGTCGAATGCGCAGGGATGTCGCTACCGTCATAATTGTCGCCCTCTGACACCAGCGGCCAGCCGTAATTCAATCCGGGGTCGATCAGATTGAATTCATCGCCTCCCAGCGGCCCCATCTCGCTGCCGAACAGCCGTCCGTCTCTGGCGAAGACCAGCCCATAGGGATTCCGGTGACCGTATGACCAGATTTCCGGCTACGCGCCCGCAGTGCTCGCAAAGGGATTGCCGGAGGCCGGCGAGCCATCGAGGTTGAGCCGTACGATCTTGCCCAGCGTTACCCCAAGATCATGCGCCGGGCTGTCTTGCTGGCGCTCGCCCGTACTGACGAACAGGTACCGACCATCGGGGAAGAAAGCGAAGCGGCACCGAGGTTCCCCCCGGTGGTTACCGGGCTTGCCCGCCAGACGACGGCCAGGCCGCCGAGGCTTGGCGATCCGCCGAGATTGAGCGTGGCACGAGCGACGGCCAGCCGCTGGCCGCCACGGAGGGGTCGGCGAAGCTCAGCCAGATGAGGCTATTAATGGCAAAGGCCGGATCGAGTGCCACGTCCTGCATACCCAACTGCCCGGAATAGGCGATCGTTGGCGCCCCTGCGACCTGGGTCTTTGCCCCGGCCTCGGTCACCAGGAAAGGCGAGCCCGGCTTCTCGGTCACCGGGGCGCGGCCATCGGGTAGGAAGACCATCGCCCAGGGACTGTCGAACGTGGCGATCGTTTGCCGCGCAACCGCCGTAGTTGTCGGTGTTGGCGTAGGAGTTGGGGTGGGCGTTGCGGTCGGGGTGGGAGCAGGAGAACCGGCTGCCGTCGGTGCACCCTGACTGCCTTCACCGCCGCAGCCGAGCAGCACCAGTACCAGTGCGGTTACCGTCGTCGTTGCCAATATTTTCATCGCTGCGGCCTCCCGGAAAATCGACCAGAGCGCCCATCTCTCAGCCCGGATAGCTTTGATCCCCCGACCTTCAAATGACCGTCCGGGTTCAAGCACCATGCCATCAGTGATCTGGATGGCCATCAAGCCTTGCGAGTCGGTTAATTTCAGGCGCCCGCCCCAGCCCGATGATTGGGCGCAAGCGCCCTACTCCGCCGCCCCGGCAAAGGTGTGGAACGCGCGGCGCAAATGGCTACCCATCACCGCGCGCGCCCAGTCCGGGTCGCCCGCGCGGAAAGCGGCGATCAGCTCGTCATGGTCGCGCGCCGACTGCTCTAGATCCGCGACCGAATAGCTGCGCGCGGTGCGCAGCACCACCGGGGCCTCCACCAGCATTGCCAGAACCTGGCCCAGCCGGGGCGAATGCGCTGCCTCGGTGATGATTTCGTGAAAGGTGCGGTTGGCATCGAGGAAGCGGGTGACATCGGGCGGATCGTGCTCCACCGCATCGTGCAGCTCGCGATTGACCGCTTCGAGGCGGTCGATCTCGTCGCTTTTGAGGCGCAGTGCCGCGCGTTCCGCAGCGTGGCCTTCCAGCATCTTGCGCAGAGTGAACATCTCGTCGATGTCGTCGCGGCTCCAGTCGGCCACGAAGATGCGCTTGGATTCGCTGCGCACCAGCAACATCTCGCCCTCCAGCCGCCGCACCGCCTCGCGCACCGGGGTGCGGCTGACGCCGGTCACCTGTGCCAGCTGGTACTCGGTCAGCTGTTCGCCCGGCTTGACCGCGCCGCTCAGCAGGTGCGCACGGATCTTGTCATAGGCCTGGTCGGACGCGCGGCTCATCGGCGATCATCCATGTCGCAAAGGCCGATCACAACCGCAGTGCAATTGGTGCAATCAATGTCGGTGGCAGGGGTCATGAAGCGCTTCGGATAAGCCATAGGCCCCTCGCTGCAAAGCTTTCCGCCACCAAAATATCACAACCTCACCATCAAGAATGACAGGGAACTGAAATTCGCTTGACGGGTATAAATTGTATACAATAGGAAATGCGTCAAGGGGAGCAGTGGATTAAGGTGACATGAACCGAATCAAGGTCATCGTGCCGATCCCGATGGATGAGGCCGGGGTTGCCAACCGGGCCGAGCAATTGCCTGATCATTTCGTGCGACCTGGCTTCCAGCCCGAATTCCAAGCGGTGCGCTGGGGCGCGGCGCTGGGTGACAGCTATCATGATACGATGCTGATGGACTGGACCGTGTTCCAGGCCGGGATCACCGCCGAAGAAGAAGGCTATGCCGGCGTGTTGATCGACACGGTCAGCGACAGTGGCATGCGCGCGTTGCGCAGCGCGCTCAGCATTCCCGTGGTCGGCCCGGGCGAAGCTAGCTTCGCGATGGCGATGATGCTGGGCAAGAAGTTCACTGTGCTGACCATGTGGCCCGAGTGGTTCCCGCTCTATGAAAAGACGCTGACCGAATATGGCTGGTGGGATCGGGTCGCCTCGCTGCGGTCGATCAGCACGCGGCCTGACGTCACCGAATTGCTGGAAGGTAAGGAAGAGGTGGTATTCGGCAAGCTCAAGGCCGAAGCGAAAAGGGCAATTGAGGAAGACGGTGCCGATGTGATCGTGCTCGGCTCTACCACCATGCACCAGAGCGCCGCCTATCTCGACAGCCAGCTGCCGATCCCGGTGCTGAACCCGGGCCAGGTTGCCTACAAGCTGCTCGAAACGCAGATCGAGCTGGGCCTTACCCATTCGAAGAAGGCCTTTCCCGCACCCGAAGTGCCCAAACAGGCAGACATCCTAAAGGGGTGGTATTGATGAGCAACTGGAGCGAAGGTGGATCCGGCCAGGCGCCGCTGCCCTATCCCTTTTACATCGACATTGTGACCAAGCGCTATTTCGACGGGGTGGACAACAAGAACCTCGACAAGGTGCTCAACTGCTTCACGCCCGATGCGGTGCTGACCGAAGTCACCAGCAACACAGTGCATAAAGGGCGCGAAGCGATCCGGGCGATGTTCGTCAAGCTGTTCGCCGATTTCGAGCAGATCTGGCACGGCAATTTCGTCCACACCGCCGATCCGCATACCAATGTGATCTGCAGCCAGTTCACCGTGCTGATCACGCCCAATGGCGGCGATCAACTGCGCTATGAAAACTGCAACCGCTTCTATCTGAAGGACCGGCTATTCCACCGCGTCTATGTCTACATGAGCGGGGACAATTTGCTGAAGGAAGGGGGCGCCTGATGCAGTACGAACCCACGCTAGACCGGGCCGCCCTTATCGACTTCGCCACGCAGAAATACTTCGCCAATGTCGATGCGAAGAATATGGAAGCGACCCTCGACTGTTTCCATGGCGAAGCGCTGTTCTGCGTCCAGACCGCGTTCACCCGCCACGCGGGCAAAGGCGAAATCCGCCGCATGTTCGAAGATTTCTTCGGCGCTTACGAAACCATCATCCATCGCGATTTCACCTGCACGGTGGACGAAGCGAACGGGCGTATCGCTGCCTGTTTCACTGCCGAGCTGCACGATGCCGATGGCAATGTGACCTTGCTTTACAACACCAATTTCTGGCGGCTGCGTCCAGGGGCGGACGGGCCGAAATTCCAGGAAGTCTATGTCTACATGAGCGGCGCCAACGTCCTGACCTGACAGCGCCGATCCAGCCAAGCACACAGTTCAGGGAGAACTGAAAATGAGGAACTTCAAGACCATTCTCGCATCAAGCGCCGCCTTTGGTGCCCTGCTGGCTGCAACGCCGGTGCTGGCACAGGATGCCGGTGGCGCGGAAGAGGCAAGCGAAGGCAACGCGATCATTGTCACTGCCCGCCGCCAGAACGAAACTCTGGCCGAGGTGCCAACCGCGATCACCGTTTTCACCGCCGACACGCTGGAGAAGACCGGCATCCAGACGGCTGACGAGTTCGTCCAGCTGACCCCGGGCGTCACCATCGTTACCGGCACTGCCGAGGCCGGTGATACCCAGATCAACATCCGCGGGATCAACGGCGCACGCGACGCGGAAAGCTCGGTTGCTCTGGTGGTTGACGGGATCCTCAAGACCAACACGGCGCAGCTGAACCAAGACCAGGGCACGCTGCGCCAGATCGAAATCCTCAAAGGTCCGCAAGGCGCGCTTTATGGACGTAACGCCGCAGCTGGTGCGATCGTGATCCAGACGCTCAAGCCCGGCGATGTGCTGGAAGGCGGGGTCAAGGTAAGCGCAGCTGAGGATTCGACTTACAAGGCATCGGCCTTTGTTTCGGCGCCGGTAGGCGAAGGGGCCGGTTTCGTGATCTCGGGCAGCTATTCCACCACCGATGGCTTCTACCGTAACCGCTTCCTGGACTCCAAGACGATCGACGACCAGGAAGTGTGGTCAATCGACGGGCGCTTCGTCGCCAATCTCGGTCCGGCGACCGAGCTGGATGTGAAGGCGCGCTATGCTGATCTCAAGGGCGCCTCGATCAACTTCAACGCGGCCTTCCACCTGCCCAATTTCGCTGCCGTCGATCCGGCCTTCTTCGAGGATGTGAACGAGCATCCGTTCGATTTCTATTCCAACATCCGGCCCACCAACGCGCAGCAAACCTTTGAAGCCTCGGCCAAGATCGAGCATGAATTCGAAGGCACCACGCTAACCGCCTGGGCGCTTTACACCGATGTCGACCAGTCGTTGACGGCAGACGGCACTTCGGCGGACTTTGCGCGCTTCCTGGACTTTACCGGCACGGCAACCGGCGACCTGGCAGCTGCCAATGCCGCCTGTTTCGCCTCGACCGCGCAGCTGACCGGCTATCCGCTCAACGCGCCGACCTTTATCGGGCAGATCCCGGTGCCGTTTATCTTCGCGCCGGCCAATGGATCGACCTTCGGGCCGTACAGCCCGACCACTTGCGATGGTACGCAATACCAGATCCGCAAGCAGAGCGATTTCAGCGCCGAAGTGCGGCTGGCATCGAATGGCGACGGCTATGTCGACTGGCAGATCGGTGCGTATTACCTGCACATCGATCGCGAAGTGGGCGTAAGCCTGGGTGCGGACCTGGGCAACGGGATCACCCGCCAGCTCTTCAACGCGCCGGGCTCAGCCAACCCGACCACCCAGCTGTTCAATGACGACTTCTCGACCGATGTTTATGCGGTGTTTGCGTCGGCCGATTTCGAAGTGAGCGATCGCCTCGAACTCGGGCTTGCCGCGCGTTACGATATCGAGGATCGCAAGGTTTCAAGTCTCGTTCCCGCCGTGTTCGATCCGTTCACCGGCGGACCGATCAATCCCGGCCAGGCAGTGGTGGGAGGCGTGGTCCAGCCGATTGCCGACCAGTCCGAAAAGTTCAAGCAGCTGCAGCCGAAGATTTCGCTGCGCTATGAGCTGAGCGACGACGTCAATTTCTATGCCAACTGGGGGATCGGCTTCAAATCGGGCGGGTTCAACAACCAGGGTTCGGCGGCCATCGTCGATTCCGCTTTCAACCAGTTCATCGGTACCAACGTGCTGATCGAAGACCAGTACCGGAAGGAAAAGTCGAGCGCGTTCGAAGCGGGTATCAAGGGTGAAATCGGCGGCGCGGTCACCTTCGACCTCGCCGGTTACTACACCACGATCGACGACATGCAGTTCTTCGAATTCTTCGTTGGTCCCTTCGGCCTGTTGCGCGTGGTTTCCAACATCGACGAGGCGGAGGTCTATGGGGCCGAGCTCAATCTGAGCGCCGAGATCATGCCGGGCTGGAGCGTGTTCGGATCGGCCAATGTGACGGAAAGCGAGATCAAGGAAAACGCCTCGCGTCCGATCACGGTGGGCAACAAGTCGCCCTACACCGCCGACTACACGATCAACCTTGGAACTCAGCTTGACCTGCCGGTGACCAACGCGATCGATTTCGTCGCACGGACAGACTATCGCATCACCGGCCCGACCTGGTTCCACACGCTGCAGGGCGATCCCAACCCCACGCTGTTCAGCGGCCTGCTGCCCGGCTCCGCGCTTGCCCTGCCGGCTTTCGTCGGCGACGCCGATTATTCGATTTCGCGGCGTGACGAGTTCTCGGTGATGGACGTGCGCGTCGGGCTTGAAACCGATAGCTGGTCGGTCACGGCCTTCGCGGACAATCTCTTCAACGAGAAATATCTCAACGAAGTGATCACCGCTGTGGAATTCGGCGGGTCGTTCATCTCGCCGGGCGGCCTGCGCCGCTTCGGGGTTGAAGTAGGCTACAAGTTCTGACGCAAGCCGGGCGAAAGGAACCCTTCGGTTGAGCACGCAAGGCGCACAGCGAAATTATGCCGGCGTCTTCGAGGGCAGGATCGGGTTCGGGCACAAGCCCGCCCTGATCCTGGTCGATTTTGTCGAAGCCTATTTTGACAGGAACTGCGAGCTGTATGCGGGCGTGGAAGACGCGCTCGAATCAGCCATCGAACTGGTCGAGGTGGCGCGCAAGGCGGGCATCCTGATCATCTACACCAATGTCAGCTTCCATACTTCGATGATCGATGGCGGGCGGTTCGCCCAGAAGGTGGCGCCGTTGCGCAATTTCGTGGCCGGGCATCCGATGGGTGCCTGGCCCAAAGGCTTGGCGCCGCGTGACGACGAGCTGGTGATTTCCAAGCAATATGCCAGCAGCTTCTTCGGTACCTCGCTCGCTTCCACGCTCACTGCCAATGGCAATGACAGCCTGGTCATCACCGGCCTCTCCACCAGCGGCTGCGTGCGCGCCACCTGCGTCGATGCCTGCCAGCACGGCTTCATCCCGATCGTGGTGGAAGAAGCGGTGGGTGATCGCCACGAAGACGTGCACCGGGCCAATCTGTTCGACATCAATGCCAAATATGGCGATGTGGTGAGCAAGGCCGAAGTGTTGCAGCACTTCGCGCAGCTGCAGGCGGATTAACCCCCGGCCAGCAGCCTCCCGGCGACCGCATCGAGCTTGGCCAACAGCGCCGGATCGTGCTTGTCGGGCGCGGTGATCACTGAGTCTTCCAGCGCGAAATCGATCGGCGAAGGCTCGCGCACTTCCGGCAGCGCATTGATGAAACGCACCAGCATGTCGCGCGCCAGCTTGCCGTTCAGCTGCATTTGCGCGACGACCTGCGCCACATCCACCGCTTCGCCTTCGCGCCAGCAATCGTAATCGGTCACCATGCCGACTAGCGCATAGGGTAGCTCCGCCTCGCGCGCGAGCTTGGCTTCGGGCATGGCGGTCATCCCGATGACGTCTGCCCCCCACTCGCGATACATCCTGCTTTCCGCGCGGGTGGAGAACTGCGGGCCTTCCATGGCGAGATAGGTCGCACCAGTCGCGACTTTGCCCTTGGCGCCCGCAATTGCCGCCGCCGCCATTTCGGACAGGCGCGGGCAGACCGGATCGGCCATCGAGACATGCGCCACCAGGCCGCTGCCGAAAAAGCTGTTGGGGCGGCGCGTGGTCCGGTCGATGAACTGCTCTACCACGGCGAAGCGCCCTGGCTCGATCTCCTCGCGCAGCGATCCCACCGCAGAGATCGCCAGGATATCGGTGCAGCCGGCACGCTTGAGCGCATCGATGTTGGCGTGCGCATTGAGTTCACCCGGCGCAATCGGATGGCCGCGGCCATGGCGCGGCAGGAACCGCAGACGCACATCGCCGATCCGGCCGCACAGCACTTCGTCGCTCGGCTTGCCCCACGCGCTGTCGATCGCGATCCACTGCGCGTCTTCAAGCCCTTCGATCGCATAGAGCCCCGATCCGCCGATGATCCCGATGGTCCACGGGCTGGTCATGCATTTCCCCTGTCGCTGCGCTTCGCTTTCAAGCTTTATCGCTCAATGACGCGGCATCGCAAATAAATGGTTAGCCCCGGCGCATTAACCCCGATTGATCAGGCGAGGCTGAGAGGTTGGGGCACCGCCCGGCGGATGAATTTCTCGGCCCGGGCATAGGGCGCCGCGATCGATTCGCGGGCGCGCATACGCTGCTGGTGGGCGGCGAGCGCCGGGTATCCGTCCAGCGGCACGTCAGCCACAAGGTCCAGCTGCATCAGGCAAGTGGTGACCGTGATATCGGCGATCGACAGCGCGTCGCCTGCATAAAATTCCGCTTCGCCCAGCGCGCCATCGAGCCAGCCGAGGATATCCGGCATTTTTCCTGCCCAGGTCGCTCGGGCGGTATCGAGATCGGGCTCCTTGCCCTGGTTGATCGCGAAGAAGATCGGGCGGAAGATGCCCAGCCCGCCGATCGCCACCAGATGCGTGTCGGCATATTCCTCCACGAACAGCGCGCGGCCATAGGCGAAGGCTTTTCCCGGATAGACCGGCGTTTCCGGGTGCTTGCGTTCGATATAGCCGCAGATTGCGCTTGAATCCGCGATCGTGCCCGAGACGCCCTCTTCGGCGATCGAGCGGTCGCGCAGCACCGGGATGCGTTTCATCGGGCTGATTTCGCGAAACCACGTGGGCGGATCGAACACATTGACCGCTTCGACCTCGTAATCGACCCCCTTTTCGAGGCACACCGCCTCCACCTTGCGCACGAAGGGCGAAACGGGGCTGCCATAGATGAGGAGATCGGCCATTGGGGATTCCTTCGGATTGATTCCGGGCCGTCATTACCCGATCGGTTGCATAGCGCAATGGATAGGCGCTAGCAGGGCACCGCTCGCCTATAACAGATAGCGAAAGTGATTGCCCTGCGGGGGCATGCGCCCCATCTTGGCGACTCGCGATACCCCCAATTACAAAAGCGGAGAGAGGACCCCATGGTCACCCAGTACAAGAACCTGATCGATGGCCAGATGATCACCACCGGCGATTGGTGCGACGTGGTCAATCCCGCCAATGAACAAGTGATCGGCCAGGTGCCGAAATGCGGCAAGGACGAGCTGGACCAGGCCGTGACGGCAGCCCGCCGCGCATTCAAGACTTGGAAGAACACTTCGTTTGAACAGCGCCAGGCGGCCTGCATGGCGATTTCGAACGCGATCAAGGACAATGCCGATGAACTCTTTCGCCTGCTGACGAGCGAGCAGGGCAAGCCGCATGAACAGGCCAAGGGCGAAATCTTCGGCGCGGTCGGCATGTCCGCCGGGCAGTCGACGCTCAAGCTGGAAGACGTTGTCAATGAAGACAGCGACCAGCGGCTCAGCCGCACCCGCCGCGTGCCGGTGGGCGTGGTTGGCGGGATCGTTCCGTGGAACTTCCCCGTGATGATGGCGATCCAGAAGATCGTTCCCGCGCTGATGAGCGGCTGCACCATCGTGCTCAAGCCTTCACCCTTCACCCCGCTCACCACGCTGCGCATTGCGGAGCTGATCGCGGACAAGGTGCCGGCAGGCACGGTCAATATCATTACGGGCGAAGACAGCCTGGGCCCGCTGATCACGTCGCACCCCGATATCGACAAGATCACCTTCACCGGCTCGACCGCGACCGGCAAGAAGATCATGGAAGGCGCGAGCGCCGATCTGAAGCGCATCACGCTCGAGCTGGGCGGCAATGACGCCTCGATCGTGCTGCCCGATGCCGACCCCAAGAAGGTGGCGGAACAGCTATTCTGGTCCAGCTTCTCCAATGCCGGGCAGATCTGCGTCGCAGCCAAGCGCATCTATATCCACGAGGATATCTATGACGAGCTGAGCCAGGCGATCGTCGACTATGCCAAGACGGTGAAGGTGGGCGACGGGTCCGAACAGGGCACCGGTGTCGGCCCGATCCAGAACAAGAAGCAGTTCGATCGCGTGTGCGAACTGATCGAGGACGCGAAGGAGCATGGCTACAAGTTCCTGGTGGGCGGCGACGTCGATCCCTCAGGTACCGGCTATTACGTGCCAATCACCATCCTGGACAACCCGCCCGAAGATGCTCGGATCGTGGCTGAGGAACAGTTCGGCCCGGTCATGCCGCTGATGAAGTTCTCGAGCGAGGACGAAGTGATCCAGCGCGCCAACAATTCGGAATATGGCCTCGCCGGCGCGGTGTGGACCGGCAATCCGGAAAAGGGCGTCGAGATTGCCGAGCAGCTCGAAACCGGCACGGTGTGGATCAACGAATATCTTCACCTCTCGCCCTTCGCGCCTTTCGGTGGACACAAGCAGTCAGGATTTGGCGCCGAATACGGCCTCGATGGGCTCAAGGAGTTCACCTATCCGCAGGTGATCACCGTTCGGAAAGACAACGTCCCCGCCTGATCGCGCTATTGCGGTGAACGGGGCGGAAGCAGGCACACTCGAAACGGGCCTGGCCCGCGCACTGGCGCGGGTCGGGTTAGGTGCGCCTGCGGGGATGACGCGCCTCACCGGCGGCGCGACAATGGAAAGCTGGCGTTTCGATGCGAGCGGCGAGCATTTCGTGCTGCGCCGTGCGCCTTCCGCGGCGATTATGGAAGGCCGTGCCATCGGCCACGACATCGAAGCCGCGGCGATCCGCGCGGTCCATGCAGTAGGCGTGCTGGCACCCGAGATCGTGGTCGAGCTGGAGCCGGATGACGGGCTTGGTACGGGTTTCGTCATGCGTGCGCTGCCCGGCACGCCCGACCCGCGCACGATCCTTGCAGACAATGCGGGTGACGCGGAGGGGCAAAAGCTCGCGGGCCAGCTTGCGCGCGAGTTGGCCGGGATCCACAGCGTCGACTTCAACGCCTTGCCCGGACGCTTGCCCACGCTCGATCCGGCTGAAGGCGTGGCGGGCCTGCGCACGCAGTTCGAGGAGGCAGGCGGCGACCGCCCGGTCGTGGCGCTGGCGCTGCGGTGGCTGGAAGACAATTTGCCCGTACCGACCGATCCGGCCCTGATCCATGGCGATTATCGGCTCGGCAATGTGCTGGTCGCCGGGCACGAGCTCACCGGCGTGCTCGATTGGGAGCTCGCTCATCTGGGCGATCCGCATGAAGACCTCGCTTATGCCTGCATGACTGTGTGGCGTTTCACGCGGATCGATCGACCGGCTGCAGGACTGGCAAGCCTTGACGACTGGTTCGCCGCCTATGAGGCAGCCGGTGGCAGACCGGTGGACGCTGCGCGCTTTCACTGGTGGCTGGTCTATCGCACATGCTGGTGGGCGCTCGGCTGTTGGCGCATGGGGCGCACCTGGCGCGAAGGCGCCGACCGTACGGTCGAGCGCGCGATCATTTCGCGCCGGACCAGCGAGCAGGAGCTCGACCTGCTCCTCCTCCTCGAACGCGAGGCGCCGCAAGCAGAGCTCGAACGGCCGCTGCCCCCCTCTTCCCCGCCTTCCGCTCCGACGGGAGAGGCCGCGGCGGGCGAATTGGCGACTGCGATTTCCGAATGGCTCGCCACGGTCAAGGACCGGATGGAGGGCCACGATCGCTTTCAGCATGCCGTCGCGCGCAATGCGCTCGGCATCATTTCGCGCGACTATGCCGCAAAGGTCGATCCGGCCGATGCGCTGCTCGCCCGCGCTCTGCTCGACGGCACCCGCAAGCTGGCCGAACCCGGGCTGCTCGCGAAGCTGCGGCGTACCGCGCTCGACAAGCTGGCAGTCGACATGCCCAAATATCCCGCGCTCACGGTCGCCCGGCGCGAATGGACAGGAGAGGATTGATGGATTTCACCGTCCCGCAGGAACTCGAAGACTATTACGCCGAACTGGTAAAGTTCATCGAGACCGAGATCGTCCCGCTCGAACAGGCGAACGACAACATCCGCTTTTTCGACCATCGCCGCGAGCATGCGCGCACCGATTGGGAGAAGGGCGGACTGCCGCGTCACGAATGGGAAGACTTGCTGCGCCAGTCGCGCAAGCTGGCCGACGACGCAGGCCATTGGCGCTTCTCCGCGCCGAAGAAATATGGCGGCAAGGACGGTTCCAATTTGTGGATGGCGGTGATCCGTGACCGTTTCGCCGCGCGCGGCCTGGGGCTGCACAATGACCTGCAAAACGAACATTCGATCGTCGGCAATTTTCCCTTCGTCGCCATGTTCGAGACATTCGGCACCGAAGAGCAGAAACAGGAATTCATTCTCGGCGGCTTTGAGGGCACGCGGCGGGTCGCTTTCGGCCTGACCGAGGCCAACCACGGCTCGGACGCGACGCATATGGGAACACGTGCGGTTCGCGAGACGCGCGACGGGGTCGACGGCTGGCGCATCGACGGCGAGAAGATGTGGATCACCGGCATGCATGTCGCCACCCATTGCGCAATGTTCGCCCGAACCAGCGGAAACGCAGGCGACGCCAGCGGCATCACCTGTTTCCTCGTGTCCAATCCCACGCCGGGCCTCGAGATCGAGGAATGGATGTGGACCTTCAACATGCCGACCGACCACCCGCGCCTGTCGGTCAACAATGTCTGGGTGCCCGACAGCGCGATCCTCGGCGTCGAAGGGCGCGGCCTCGCGCTGGCGCAAAGCTTTGTCCACCAGAACCGCATTCGTCAGGCCGCTTCTTCGCTCGGCGCGGCGAGCTATTGCGTCGAGGAAAGCGTGAGATACGCCCGTGAACGCAAACCCTTCGGCGAGGAGCTGGCGAAGAACCAGGCGATCCAGTTCCCGCTGGTCGAGCTTGCGACCCAATGCGAGATGCTGCGCCTGCTGATCTACAAGACCGCCTGGGAAATGGACAACATGCCGCACGAGATGATCGAGAAGACCATCTCGGACAAAGTGAGCATGTGCAATTACTGGGCGAACCGGTTGGTGTGCCAGGCAGCCGACCGTGCGATGCAGGTGCATGGCGGGATCGGCTATTCGCGGCACAAGCCGTTCGAGCATATCTATCGCCACCACCGCCGCTATCGCATCACCGAAGGTGCGGAGGAAATCCAGATGCGCAAGGTGGGCGCCTATCTGTTCGGCTATCTCGGGCCGAAGCGTGGCAAGTACGGATGATCAAGTGCTAGCCGCTCGTCATTCATCGATCCTAGTTGCGCAATGATCGTTCGCGCGCTGGCATATTTCGCACGGCCCTTTATGACTCCCGGCCTGTTCAAGGGGGAGAACCATCCATGGGTCGCACTGCCACCAGCCGCTTTGCCGGCACCCGTTCCATTGCCGCCGTGCTGCTTGCCGGAGCGTCACTCGTCGCAACGCCGCTTTCCGCACAGAATGAAGGCGAGGAAAAGAAGGACGAGAAATGGGACGTCGAAGCACCCAAGGGTGCGACGATCAAGCAGGTGTCGATCGAGACGAACGAAGGCACGTGGATGGATGTCGACGTCTCACCCGATGGCAAGGCTATCGCCTTTGCCCTGCTAGGCGACATCTACACCATGCCGATCGCAGGCGGCACGCCCATCCGCATTGCCGAAGGGATGTCCTGGGAAGTGCAACCGCGCTTTTCGCCCGATGGCAGCCGCATCGCCTTCACTTCGGATCGCGGCGGGGCTGACAATATTTGGGTGATGAGCACCGATGGTTCGAACAAGCGGCAAGTCACCAAGGAAGATTTCCGCCTGCTTAACCAGCCAAGCTGGAGCCCCGACGGACGCTTCATCGTCGCCAAGAAGCATTTCACCACCCAGCGTTCGGCGGGCACGGGCGAAATCTGGATTTACCATGTTTCGGGCGGCGGCGGCGTCCAGCTGACCGAACGCCCCAATCCGCAATTCCAGAAGGAAATCGGCGAGCCGATATTCGCGCCCGATGGCAGCGCGGTCTATTTCACCCGCAACACCACGCCGGGCAACACCTTCATCTACGCGCAGGATTCGAACGCCGGCATCTTCGCGATCGAACGCTTCGACATCGCTAGCGGCGAAGTGACTACCGCTGTTTCAGGCTTCGGCGGGGCAGTGCGCCCGACGCCTTCACCTGACGGCAAGTCGATCACTTTCGTCCGCCGCGACAAGGACCAGAGCCAGCTTTGGGTGAAGGACATCGCCAGCGGTGCCGAGCGCATGGTCTATGGCGATCTCGACCTCGACATGCAGGAAACCTGGGCGGTCTATGGCGTCTATCCCAACATGGGCTGGACGCCCGACAGCCAGTCGATCGTGTTCTGGGCAGGCGGCAAGCTCAAGCGCATTGGTGCCGACGGCACCGGCCTGGTGGAAATTCCCTTCACCGTCAGCGACACCCGCGGGGTCGCCGATGCGCCCCATCCGGTGATCGAGGTTTCCCCCGAAAGCTTTACCACCGCCATGCCGCGCTTCGCTACGCTTTCGCCCGATGGCAACCGCGTCGTGTTCGAAAGCATGGGTAGGCTCTACACCAAGAGTGCGCGCGGCAGCGACAACCCTGTCCGGCTGACACGCGACAGCTCCGACACGCTCGAACTTTGGCCCGCTTTCAGCCGCGACGGCAGGAAGCTTGCCTACATCCGCTGGAACGACGAGCGGCTGGGCGAGATCATCGTCGCCGACGCCAATGGCCGTAACCCGCGCGTGGTGACGAGCCAGCCCGGTCACTACGCGATGCCACAGTTCAGCCCCGATGGCGACAGTATCGTGTTCGAGAAGCGCGAGGGGGGCTATCTGACCGCGCCCGAATATTCGGAGAACCCCGGCGTCTTTATCGTCCCGGCGGCAGGCGGGGCGATGCAGCTCGTTTCGCGCGACGGATCCGACCCGCATTTCGGTGCAGACAATGATCGCATCTTCATGAGCGTAAATTCGGGCGGCAAGCTGTCGCTGGTTTCGGTCCATCGCGACGGCGAGGATCGCCGCACCTATGCGCAGGGCGAGCTCGCCAACGACTTCCGCGTGTCGCCCGATGGTCAGACCGTTGCGTTCCGGCAGAATTACGAAGTCTTCGCCATGCCGTTGATGCCGGGCGGCAAGCCGGTCGATGTGAACGAGAAAGGCGGTGCGCTGCCGATCACTCGCGTCAGCAAGGGCGGGGCGGATTATATCGGCTGGTCGCGCGACGGCGCATTGCTCAACTGGTCGATCGGCCCCGAAGTGAAGACTGCCGAAACCGCGCAATTCTTCCGCAATTCGCCCAAAGGCAAGGACGACAAGGGTGCCGGTTTCACTCCGCCAGAGGCAGGCATCCCGATTGGCCTGACGATCGAAGCGGCCAAGCCCACCGGCACGCTGGTGCTGATCGGCGCGCGCGTGCTGACCATGGCGGGCGATGGCGCGGGCGCGATCGACAATGCCACCATCGTGATCGAAGGCGACCGGATCATCGCGGTCGGGCCGACCGGCGCGCTGACGGTGCCCGAAGGCGCGACCACGATCGACGTCACCGGCAAGGTCATCATGCCGGGTTTGGTTGATGCGCATGCGCATGGCCCCTACGGCATCGGCGATTTGATCCCGCAGCAGAACTGGGCACTGATCCAGGACCTCGCGATGGGCGTGA
The DNA here is from genome assembly GCA_023260985.1 of Altererythrobacter sp. Classification (GTDB taxonomy): domain Bacteria; phylum Pseudomonadota; class Alphaproteobacteria; order Sphingomonadales; family Sphingomonadaceae; genus Erythrobacter. The sequence goes on from JALRKY010000057.1 coordinate 43,872, forward strand.
CCACGATCCACAATCCCTCGTCCGATGCGAGCATGGTGTTCGCCGCCGCCGAACGGCAGCGCTCCGGGCTCACGCTCGGCCCGCGCATCTTCTCGACCGGCGAGATCATCTACGGAGCCAAATCGCCGAGCGTCTACGCGCGGATCGACACCTATGATGACGCGCTCGAGCATGTCCGCCGGATCAAGGCGCAAGGCGGCATCTCGGTGAAGAACTACAACCAGCCGCGGCGCGAGCAGCGCCAGATGGTGGCGCGCGCCGCCGCTGATGAAGGCATGCTTGTCGTGGCCGAGGGTGGTTCGCTCTTCGGCATGGACATGAACCTTATCGTGGACGGCAATTCCACGCTCGAGCACAACGTCCCGGGCGAAGTGATGTATGAGGACGTGCTGCAGCTGTTCGGCCAGTCGCAGACCAATTACACGCCCACGCTGGCGGTGACTTACGGCGGCTTGGCGGGCGATCCCTATTGGCGCCAGGCGACCGATGTGTTCGACAATCCGCTGATGGTGCACACCAGCCCCAAGCACCTGCTTGCCGCAACGGCGCGGCGCACCAAGGCGCCCGACTGGGCGTTCGTCGATGACGATGCGGCACGCGAAGCGAAGAAGATCGCGGAGCGCGGCGTCAAGGTCAGCATCGGTGCGCACGGCCAGCAGGCAGGCATCGGCGCGCATTGGGAGCTGTGGAGCTTCGCGCGCGGCGGGATGAGCCCGACCGAGGCGCTGCGCGCGGGTACGATCGAACCCGCGCGTTCGCTGGGGATGGAGAAGGACATCGGCAGCATCGAGCCGGGCAAGCTGGCCGATCTGGTGGTGCTCAATGCCGACCCCTCGGCCGACATCCACAATTCGGACAAGATCGACCAGGTGATGCTGGGCGGGCGGCTCTATGATGCCAAAACCATGAACGAGGTCGGCACCGGCACAGCCCAGCGGCGCAAATATTGGTGGGAGTAAGGGCGCGCCCAGATGGTCTGGAAGCCGGCAGTATTCGCGCTCGAAATGGCTGATTCCCCGGCTGCAGGACTGCCCAACCAAAGCGAACTCGCGCTAATCCTGCGTTTACACATATAAAAATATCTTTATATATCGTTTCGAGATGACGCTCGAGACGATCCTGAAGGCATTGGCCGATCCGACGCGGCTGCGCATCATGCGCCTGCTTGCGGCGATGGAGCTTGCCGTGGGCGAACTGGCGCAAGTGCTGGGGCAAAGCCAGCCGCGCGTCTCGCGCCATGTCGGCATTTTATGCGATGCCGGGCTTGCCGAGCGGCGGCGCGAAGGCAGCTGGGTGTTCCTGCACGCACCCGGCACTGTGGAGTCGCTTACCCCGCTCGCAGCGGCGGTCGCCGGGTTGCTCGCTACTGCCGAGCGCGAGGACGAAGGGTTTGCGCGCCAGTGCCTCGAAGATCGGCGCAAGCTTTCGGCGATCCGCGCGGCGCGCGAAGCCTCCGCTCAGGCATGGTTCGAACGCAATGCGGGCGAGTGGGACGAACTCCGCCGGATGCACAGCCCCGACCTGATGGTCGAGCAGGCATTGGTCGAGGCGCTCGGCGATGCTCCGCTCGGCCAATTGCTCGATATCGGCACCGGAACGGGGCGGATGGCGGAGCTGTTCGCCGAGCGCGCCGAACGCGTGGTGGCGCTCGACAAGAGCCTCGAGATGCTCAAGCTCGCGCGCGCCAAGCTCCAGAACCTCTCGGCCGCCAAGATCGAACTGGTGCAGGGCGATTTCGCCGACCTGCCCTTTGCCGAAGCGCAATTCGACACGGTACTGCTGCACCAGGTGCTGCATTTCGCGCAGCATCCCGAAGTTGCGCTGCAGGAGGCCGCGCGCGTCACCCGCGCCGGCGGACGCATCGCGATCGTCGATTTCGCGGCACATGGGCGCGAGGAATTGCGCGAGCGCCACGCACACGCAAGGCTCGGTTTCGACGATAGCCAGATCCGGCAGATGCTGCGCCAGGCCGGCTATTCCGCCAGCGCGCCGGTCGCGCTCGAAGGCGGCGAACTGGTGGTCAAGATCTGGCTTGGCCAGCGCCGCGGCACGCCCGCCGCCGCCAACTAGGAGGCATCAGCATGAGCGCGCCGCTCGATCCCCGGCACGAGGAACTGACTGCGCATGACAGCCCGCTGTTCGCGTCGCTGCCGGGCGATCTGTCGATCAGCTTCGAATTCTTCCCGCCCAAGACGGAGAAGATGGAAGAGAAGCTGTGGGACACGGTCCAGCAGCTCAAGCCGCTCGATCCCAGCTTCGTCTCGGTCACCTATGGCGCGGGCGGATCGACCCGCGAACGCACCCACGCCACGGTGGCGCGGATAATTTCCGAAGCCGAGCTTCCGGCGGCAGCGCATTTGACCTGCGTAGACGCCAGCAAGGCCGAGATCCGCGAAGTGGCGGAGCAGTATTGGGAAGCGGGCGTGCGGCACATCGTCGCCTTGCGCGGCGATGCGGGCGAACCGGGCGCGCCCTTCGTCCCGCACCCGGAAGGCTATCGAAACGCCGCCGAACTGGTGGCGGGTCTGAAGCAGATCGCCGATTTCGAGATTTCGGTTGCCGCCTACCCTGAAGTCCATCCCGATGCGGCGAGCGCAGAGGCGGATATCGACAACCTCAAGCGCAAGCTCGATGCCGGCGCCACCCGCGCAATCACCCAGTTCTTCTTCTCTGCCGAAACTCTCTTCCGCTTCCGCGATGCATTGGCCCAGCGCGGGATCGATGCGCCCGTGGTGCCGGGGATCCTGCCGGTGACCAATGTGGCGCAGGCGCGGAAATTCGCCGGTGCCTGCGGGGCCGCGATCCCTGACTGGATGGATGGGCTGTTTGAAGGGCTCGACGAGCGGCCCGCCGCGCGCCAGCTCGTTGCTGCAACCATTGCTGCCGAACTGTCACGCCGCCTCTATGCCGGCGGCGTGCGTGACTTCCATTTCTACACGCTCAACCGGCCCGAGCTGTCCTATGCGATCTGCCATTTGCTCGGTCGCAGGCCGAAAGGGGGCGCCGCATGACCCCGCGCGAGCAACTGCTGGCTGCCGCTGCGGAGTGCATCCTAATCAAGGACGGTCCCTATGGCACAGCGATCCAGAAGGCGAAGCTCGCGGCGGAGGATTATGCGGGCGACACTGGCCTGGTGCAGGACCAGAAGGGCAATAACGACCTCGTCAATTTGACCCAGCCGCAGATCATCCGCGCGATCTGCGACAGCTATATCGATGCGGGCGCGACGGTGCTTGCGACAAATACTTTCAACGCCAACCGCATCAGCCAAGCCGATTACGGTGCGGAAGGGCTGGTGCGCGAGATCAATGTCGCGGCAGCGCGGATCATCCGCGAAGCTTGCGAGGAAGCGACCGCGAAGGACGGGATTCCGCGCTTCGTCTGCGGGGCGATGGGGCCGACCAACAAGACGCTGTCGCTCTCGCCCGATGTCGATGACCCGGGTTTTCGCGAAGTCACGTTCGACGAGATGAAAGATGTCTACCGCGAACAGGCGGCTGCGCTGGTCGAGGGCGGCGCGGATTTCATCCTGATCGAGACCGTGTTTGACACGCTAAACTGTAAGGCGGCGATCATGGCGGTGAAGGAGCTCGAGGCGGAGCAGGGGCGCGAGATTCCGTTGATGATCTCGCTCACGCTCACAGACCTTTCGGGCCGCAATTTGTCGGGTCACACGGTCGAGGCCTTCTGGTATACCGTGCGCCATGCCCGGCCAGTGACGATCGGGCTCAACTGCAGCTTTGGCGCGGATCAGTTGCGCCCGCATGTCCAGCTGCTGAGCGGCATCGTCGACGCGCTGCTGATGGCCTATCCCAACGCCGGCCTGCCCAACGAGCTGGGCGAATATGATGAGCTGCCCGAAACCACCGCCGCGCTTGTGCGGCAATGGGCCGAAGGCGGCAGGGTCAACATTCTGGGCGGTTGCTGCGGCTCGACGCCCGAACACATCGCGGCCGTGGCCAAGGCTGTCGAAGGCATCGCCCCGCGTCCGGTGCCCACGCTTAGCCATGACATGCGGCTGGCCGGGCTTGAACCGTTCACGATTGCCGCCTGATGACCGAACAGACAACCGCCCGCCCAAGCACGGCAAGATTCGTCAATATCGGCGAACGCACCAACGTAACCGGCTCGGCTGCGTTCAAGAAACTGATCATGGCGGGCGACTATGCTCGCGCGGTCGAGGTCGCACGCCAGCAGGTCGAAAACGGCGCTCAGGTGATCGACGTCAATATGGACGAAGGCCTGCTCGATGCCGAGCTGGCGATGACCACTTTCCTCAAGCTGATTGCCGCCGAACCCGACATCGCTCGCGTGCCGGTGATGATCGACAGCTCGAAATGGAGCGTGATCGAAGCGGGGCTGAAATGCGTTTCGGGCAAGCCGATCGTGAACTCGATCAGCATGAAGGAAGGCGAGGAAGCCTTCCTTGAGCAGGCGCGCAAATGCATGCTTTATGGCGCGGCGGTGGTCATCATGGCATTCGACGAGACCGGCCAGGCCGATACAAAGGCGCGCAAGGTCGAAATCTGCAAGCGCGCCTATGATTTGCTCACCGGCATCGGCTTCCCGCCGGAAGACATCATCTTCGATCCCAATATCTTCGCGGTCGCGACCGGGATCGAGGAGCACGACTGCTATGGCCTCGATTTCATTGAAGCCGTGCGCGAGATCAAAGCCGCCTGCCCATACGCCAAGACCAGCGGAGGCCTGTCCAACCTCAGTTTCAGCTTCCGCGGCAACGAGACCGTCCGCCGCGCGATGCATTCGGTGTTCCTCTATCACGCGATTCCCGCCGGGCTCGACATGGCGATCGTCAATGCCGGCCAGCTCGACATCTATGACGATATCGACCCTGCGCTGCGCGAGGCGTGCGAAGATGTGATCCTGATGCGCCATGCGGACGCGACCGAGCGGCTTATTGCGCTCGCCGAAAGCTACAAGGGCGTCGACGCAAAGGCCGAGAAGGAGGCCGAGGAATGGCGCGGCTGGCCCGTCGCCAAGCGGCTCGAACATGCACTGGTGAAAGGCATCGACGCGCATGTGGTCCAGGACACCGAGGAAGCTCGCCAGCAATTCTCGCGCCCGATCGAAGTGATCGAAGGCCCGCTGATGGACGGGATGAATGTCGTCGGCGACCTGTTCGGCAGCGGCAAGATGTTCCTGCCGCAAGTGGTCAAGAGCGCGCGGGTGATGAAGAAGGCGGTGGCGCACCTCATTCCCTTCATCGAAGCCGAGAAGGAAGCCAGCGGCCTCGCCAACCAGTCCAAGGGCACGATCGTGATGGCGACCGTGAAGGGTGACGTGCACGATATCGGCAAGAACATCGTGGGCGTGGTGCTGCAGTGCAACGGCTATGAAGTGATCGATCTGGGCGTAATGGTGCCGTGGCAGAACATACTGAAGTCCGCCAATGACAACAAGGCTGACATGATCGGGCTTTCGGGCCTTATCACCCCGTCGCTCGACGAGATGGTAACCGTGGCCGAGGAAATGCAGCGCGCCGGGATGACCATGCCCTTGCTGATCGGCGGGGCGACCACCAGCAAGGTCCACACTGCGCTCAAGATCGACCCGGCCTATACCGGCCCGGTGATCCATGTGCTCGACGCCAGCCGCGCGGTGGGCGTAGCCAGCCGGCTGCTGTCCGACACACAAAGGGACGATTTCGTTTCGGGCACTGCTGCCGAGTACGAAAAGGTCCGCGAAGCGCGCGAAGGTAAGGCGCAAAGCGTGCTGCTGAGCCTAGAGGAAGCGCGCGCGAACTATTACGACGCCTATCTCAGCGACAAGCCTGCGCCGCCGCTGAAGCCGGGTCTGCATGTCTACGACGATTGGGATCTCGCGGATTTGCTCGACTATATCGACTGGACGCCTTTCTTCCGTGCCTGGGAACTGCACGGCAATTATCCCGCGATCCTCTATGACGAAGTAGTGGGCGAGACCGCACGCCAACTCAAGGCAGATGCCGACGCCATGCTCGACCGGATCATAGCCGGAAAATGGCTCACCGCGCGCGGCGTGGCGGGTCTCTGGCCCTGCGCAAGGGACGGCGACGATGTGACGATCCACCTGGTCGAGGAAGAACGCCAGGTGGTGCTGCCCTTCCTGCGCCAGCAAGTGAAGAAGAGCCGCGACAGGGCCAATATGTGCCTTGCAGACTTCATCGACCCGGCAGGCGACTGGATCGGCGGCTTCGCAGTGGGCATTCACGGGATTGAGACGCATTCAGCAAAGTTCTTTGCCGACAAGGACGATTATTCGGACATCCTGCTCAAGGCGCTGGCGGACCGTTTTGCCGAAGCCTTTGCCGAACGGCTGCACCAACATCTGCGTACCGATCTGTGGGGCTATGCGCAGGGCGAGCAGCTTACCAACGAAGCGCTGATCAAGGAGCAGTATCGCGGTATCCGCCCCGCACCGGGCTATCCCGCTTGCCCCGATCATTCGCTCAAACCGATCCTGTTCGACTTGCTCGATGCGCCTGCCAATGCAGGCCTGACCCTGACTGAGAATTTCGCGATGCTGCCCACTGCGGCGGTGAGCGGATTCTATTTCGGCCATCCCGAAAGCCAGTATTTCGGCGTGGCGCGGATCGGGCGCGACCAGCTTGAAGATTATGCCGCGCGCCGTGGAGTCGATCTTGCTACGGCGGAACGATGGCTAAGGCCGAATCTCGACTAAGCGCATTGCCGCCGGGGCGGCCGGTATGGTGCGGCGGGGCTTTGCTGCTCGCGGCCTATGCCGCGCTATGGGGACTGGTCCCTCTCGATCTCGCACTGCTGCAGCAATTGTGGTTCCTCCCAGGGGTGGGCGTGATCGGTGCGATCATAGCCAACACATCGGGCACGGGCGGTGGCGTGGTGTTCGTGCCGGTGTTCAACGCCTTGCGCGAGCATGGGGTGATGACGCCATCGCCGCTCGAAGTGGTCGGCGTATCCATGGCGATCCAGAGCTTCGGCATGACCATGGGGGCGCTCCGCTGGACCGACCGGCTCTACCACCAGCCGCAGCCGGGCCCGCTCGAAGCGCGCGTGCAAGTGCGCGATTTCTTCCTCGTCGCGCTGGCGGTGCTGGCGCTGTCGGTGCCGAGCATGCTGTTCGTGCAGCGTGCGACCGATTTCGACCAGCAGGACGTGCTGCTCGCCTATAAGGGGTTCTCGATCCTGCTTGGCTTGGCGCTGATCGTCTCGACCTGGACGGTCAACCTTGCCAGGCCCGAAAAGGGCAAGCTTGAGCGCGTCGATCTTGTCGTGCTTCTGCTGCTCGCAATCCCGGGCGGTGCGATCACCGCATTGTTCTCGGTCGGGATCGGCGAGCTGGTCGCGCTCTATCTCTTCATCCGGCACTATCCGGTGCTGCTTTGCACGGGCGCGGCCTGCCTGATCTCTTCGGTCAGCGTGATTGCGGGATCGGTCTGGCATATCGAGGCGGGCACGATCCAATGGGAAGTGGTATTGCTGGCGGCACCCGCAGCCGTGCTCGGCGGCTTCTTCGCACGCCCGATCGCCCTGTGGCTCGGCGCGCGGCGGCTCAAGACGCTCGATGGAGCATGGATCGTCCTCTCGGCTTTTTACCTCCTGTGGCTCAACCGTTAGGTCAGGGGATTGACCTTGCGCCCGCTCCGGCGAAGAAGCGGAACATGGTCCGCATCGCTCTCGCCGCTTTATTGGTATGCATGCCGGCAATGGCCCGTGCAGACGATCCACCTGCCCCTGCGACTGTCGTGGTCGCGTTCGACAGCGAGAACATCCGCCCGCTTATCGTCGAAGGCGTGGCCGACCGCGCGGTCGGCCGACCGGTCGAAGCGAACGACCCTGTGCGCATTGCCAGCATTTCCAAGCTGATCATGGCGCTCGCTACCCTGCGACTGGTCGAAGAGGGCAAGGTTAGCCTCGATGCGGATGTTTCGGAATATCTCGGCTGGAAACTGCGCTCGCCCAATTTCCCCGATGCCAAGGTCACGCTTGCGCAATTGCTGAGCCACCGCTCGGGCCTGCGCGACCGGGTCGATTACATCATCCTGCTTGGCCAGAGCTTGCTGGAACGGGTTTCCGATCCCGACGCCTGGTTTGCCGACGCACCGCCGGGCGAGGCGCCATTCGAATATGCCAATCTGGGCTCGCCGGTGGTCGCAACCGTTCTCGAAGCGGCGACGGGCGAGCGTTATGACCGTCTGGTCGAACGCACCGTTTTCGCTCCGCTGGGGATCGAGGCTTGCCTTAATTGGGTGGGATGCAGTGATAAACGTGTAAAGCGGGCAGTGGTGCTCTATCGGGATACAGGCGAAGTGGCGCGCGACGATGCCGCAGACCTGCCACCCAATTGCGCGATCCCGGTGGCTGAAGGCGTCGAATGTACACTCGACAACTACGTTCCCGGTACCAATGCCTCGATCTTCTCGCCGCAGGGCGGGGTGCGGATCGGGATGTTCGACCTCGCCAGGATCGGGCAGGAACTGATGCGCGAGCAATCGCAGGTGTTCCCGAACGAGATGATGCTTCCCGCCGGGGAAGCCCTGGTCGCGGAGCAAAGCCCGGGGCAGGACTTCTGCTGCCGCTATGGCTTCCACATGCAAATCATCGACGATGCCGACAGCACCTGCAAGGACACGCTTTTCGGTGACGGACAGTCGCGGCTCGGCCATGCTGGCGAAGCCTATGGCCTGCGCGCAGGCCTGTGGTTCACCATGGAGGGCAGGCAGGGCGTGGCCTATTTCACCACGGCTGTCCCGCCTCGCCCCAGTGCCGAGAATGAAGGTGGCTTCGATCCGCGCGAAATCGAGCTGATGGCGCGCGCGCAGGCCTTGCTGGCGGCCAACCGTTGAGAAAGCACTGCATCGCACCATTGCTCGATTGACGCAGGAGTCTGAATCGCGCAGGACGAAACGGTCGGCCGGGGAAGCGATTCTGTGGCAGGCGCGCGCGGGAGAGTCCGCGGAGTATGGCAACATGCTCCCGGCGCCGAAGGAGCAACCGCCCCGGAAACTCTCAGGCCACCGGACCGCGCGGGCCATCGACACTCTGGAAAGCGTTCCTCGCCGGTTCCCTTGCGGGCCTGTGGGAACCACCGAAGGGGAAGGCTGCGCGGCCCGCCGAGGCGTTCGGCTAAGCTCTCAGGTCACCCGACAGAGGGGGTGCGGAACGAAGCTTCACAGCGAAGCTTTGCGCCTTCTGTGCGGGGACCATTTATTTGAGCGACGAAGAAACCATCGAAGAACTGCCGCTGGAGCTTTTGCCGCTCGATGCCTGGCATCGCGCGCGCGGCGCGCGCATGGTGCCCTTCGCCGGCTATGAGATGCCAATCCAATACGAAGGCATCGTCGCCGAGCTTGAGTGGACGCGCAATTCCGCTGGCCTGTTCGATGTCACTCACATGGGCCAGCTGCTGCTGTCCGGCCCCGATCTCGACGCCGCGGTCGAAGCGGTGCTGCCGATCGACCTTTCGACATTGAAGACGGGTATGCAGCGCTATTCGCTGCTGCTCGACGAGAATGGCGGCGTGCTCGACGATCTGATGGTCTCGCGCTGGCCGGACCAGCTCTATCTCGTGGTCAATGGCGCGACCAAATGGGACGATATCGGCCATTTGCGCGAGTACCTGCCTGACGATATCACGCTCAACCACCTCGACGAACAGGCGCTGCTGGCGTTGCAAGGCCCGAAGGCGGTGGATGCCCTAGCGCGGCATGCCAAGGGCGAGCACCCGCTTGCGGCACTCACCTTCATGAAGTTCGGCCGCTTCGCGATTGCCGGGCACGATGTGACGATCGCCCGCGCAGGCTACACCGGCGAGGACGGTTTCGAGATTTCGCTTCCGGCGAAGGCGGCGGTTGAAATCGCCGACCTGCTGTGCGGTGAGCCCGAAGTGAAGCCGATCGGCCTTGGCGCACGCGACAGCCTGCGCCTTGAGGCGGGCCTGCCGCTCTACGGGCATGACCTTTCGCCCGATACCAGCCCGATCGAAGCGGGCCTGCTGTTCGGCATCAACAAGCGTCGGCGGCAGGAAGGCGGCTTTCCGGGCGCCGAGCGCATCATCCGCGAAATCGCTGAAGGCACGGCGCGCCGCTCGGTCGGCCTTGCGCTCGACGGCCGGCTTCCCGCGCGCGAAGGCGCCGAAGTCTTCGCGGGGAACGACAAGGTCGGGACTGTGAGCAGCGGCGGCTTTTCGCCCTCGCTCGGCCGCCCGATCGCCATGGCCTATGTCGACAGCGCGCATGCCACCGATGGCGCTGCGCTAGAAATCGAAGTGCGGGGCAAGCGCCTAGCCGCCACCGTCACCCCGATGCCCTTTGTCCCGCACCGCTATTACCGAAGGAGTTGAAGCAATGCCGCGTTACTTCACCGATGAACACGAATGGATCGATGTCGATGGCGTGACCGCCACGGTCGGCATAACCGACTATGCGCAAGGCCAGCTGGGCGACATCGTCTTCGTCGAACTGCCTGCAATCGGGACGAATCTAGACAAGGGCGGCGATGCCGCAGTGGTCGAGAGCGTCAAGGCTGCGAGCGACGTCTACGCGCCGATCAGCGGCAAGGTGACCGAAGCCAATGAGGATCTCGAGGAAGACCCTGCGCTGGTCAACACCGATCCAGAGGGCGACGGCTGGTTCTTCAAGATGACCGTGGGCGACGCCAGCGAACTGGAAGGCCTGATGGACGAGGCAGGCTACAAGGCCTTCGTCGACGGCCTCTAAGTCCAACAAGGAATTCTAACAGATGCGCTACCTGCCCCTGACCGATACCGACCGGAGCGAAATGCTTGGCCGGATCGGCGTTTCATCGATCGAAGAGTTGTTCGTCGACTTGCCTGCCGAAGCTAGCCTCGACGGCCCGATTGCCGGCTTGCCCATGCATATGAGCGAGATGGCAGTCGAGCGGTATATGCGGGCGCTGTCGAACAAGAATTTGGCGGCGGGCGATGCGGCATTTTTCATCGGGGCAGGGGCCTATCGCCACCATATCCCGGCGAGCGTCGACCACATCATCCAGCGCGGCGAATTCCTCACTTCCTACACGCCTTACCAGCCCGAAATCGCGCAGGGCACGCTGCAGATGCTGTTCGAGTTCCAGACGCAGGTCGCGCGACTCTATGGCTGCTCGGTCGCCAATGCGTCGCTTTACGACGGTTCGACTGCGTGCTGGGAAGCAGTGGCGATGGCGGCGCGCATCACGCGGCGCAAGAAGGCGGTTCTCTCCGGCGCGCTGCACCCGCATTACGCCGAAGTTGTCCGGACCATGGCGAAGTTCACCGGCGACGAGATCGCCGATGCCGAGCCTGCGATCAAGCCCACGCCCGACAATGACGGCCTGATCGCGCGGATCGACGAGAACACCAGCTGCGTGGTGGTACAATATCCCGACATTCTGGGCCGCATCGCCGATCTCTCCGAGATCGCTGAAGCGGCACACGCCAAGGGCGCGTTGCTGGTGGTGGTCAATACCGAGCCTGTGGCGCTGGGTGCGATCAAGTCGCCCGGCGAGCTCGGCGCGGATATCGTCGTGGGCGAAGGTCAGTCGATCGGTGTGGGGCTGCAGTTCGGCGGGCCCTACCTCGGCCTGTTCGCGGTTCTCGATCCCAAGCATGTGCGCCAGATGCCGGGGCGGCTCTGCGGCGAGACGGTGGATGCCGAGGGCAAGCGCGGCTTCGTGCTGACGCTTTCGACCCGCGAACAGCATATTCGACGCGAGAAGGCGACGAGCAACATCTGCACCAATTCCGGGCTTTGTGCGCTGGCGTTCAACGTCCACATGACCCTGCTTGGCGAGAAGGGCTTGCGAGCGCTCGCAGCTGAAAACCACCGGCTGGCTTGCCTAGCAGCCGACCGGCTGGCGCAAGTGCCCGGCGTACGCGTGCTCAATCAGAGCTTCTTCAACGAATTCACTCTGATGATCGGGCAGGATGCGCGCGCCGCAGTCCACCGGCTGGCGGAGAAGGGCGTGCTCGGCGGCGTGTCGCTGGGGCGGCTCTATCCGGGCGTCGACCGCCTCGCTGAAGGCCTGCTGGTGGCGGTGACCGAAACCACCACTGAAGGGGATATCGAGGCGCTTGCCTCTGCACTTGAGGAGGTGTTGGCATGAGCGCGCCTAACGCATCGGGCTGGAAGCCCGAAATGACCGTTGCTTCGCAAGACGGCCTTCTCAGCGGCCCCGCCACCGCAACCGGCAACCGTGCGCTGATGCTCGAGGAGCCGCTGCTGTTCGAAATCGGCCGAGCCGACGTGACCGGGGTCGATCTGCCCGAACCGGTGGCGGGTGCGCCCAATCGCCTCGGCGGGCTCGACCGCGCCGAACCGATCGGCCTTCTTGGCCTGACCGAACCGGAGACGGTGCGCCATTACACGCGCCTCAGCCGCCAGAACTATGCGATCGACCTGGGCCTGTTCCCGCTCGGCAGCTGTACGATGAAGCACAACCCGCGCCTCAATGAGAAGGTCGCGCGCATGCCGGGCTTCGCAGATGTCCACCCGCTGCAGCCGCAGGAAACGGTGCGCGGCGCCTATGAAGTGATCAACGAACTGGCCGAATGGCTGATCAAGCTCACTGGCATGCACGGCGTGGCGATGAGTCCCAAGGCGGGCGCGCATGGCGAATTGTGCGGCATTCTCTGCATTCGCGCCGCACTCGAAGCACGCGGCGATGCGCGCGAGGTCATACTCGTTCCCGAAAGCGCGCATGGCACCAACCC
>JALRKY010000076.1 GCA_023260985.1 Altererythrobacter sp.
GCGCTGAATCCCTGCCGCGCACCCTTGCCAAGCGCGCAAAGCCGGTGTATCGCCCCCTCCACGGTCGGAGCGTAGCTCAGCCTGGTAGAGCACTGTCTTCGGGAGGCAGGGGCCGGAGGTTCGAATCCTCTCTCCCCGACCAAGATTTCTTCGTCTCACTTATACGCCATGCACCCTTGGCTGGCACGCCAAACCCAACGATCCGTTCGTCGTAAAGCTTAGAGCGATGTTCACTGTACAGGCCTATTGAAATCACTGCTCCACACTCTTGCTAGGCATCCCTTACCCTTCTTATGATGCCCATAAGTCGAAGGGGAAACAAACAAAATGGCCGAACCTAAGAGCGAGACCGAACGTAAGTTCGAAGTGAAGCCGCTATTCGCCGAACCATACTTTCGCATCAACATCGCGGACGCGATAAGTCCCGAACAGGTAACCTTTATCAAGAGCCTAAAACTTCTGAAAAGCCAAGTGAACCATATATCTGAGGAACTCTACCTATTCGAACGCAAGGAGATGAAGAGTATCAAGAAGGCAGTCCATGAGGCACTGGACACCTTTGCTCGTGAGGTGATGGGCATTGCCCAAAAGTTGACCGTCACGCAGAGCTGGGCACTCCTGAACCCTCCCGGGGTAGGGATGCACGGGCACACCCACTCAAACTCCATTGTTTCAGGATCGCTCTATTTCACCGATCTCCCCAACCCGCCAGGCAACATGATCTTCGAGCGACATAATCACTACCGCCAGATCGAATTGATAGTTGGTCATGACAAGACCAACATCTACAATGCCACCCGGAATGCTATCGCACCAAAGAAAGGAGACCTGATCCTCTTTTCGAGCGCTTTGCAGCATTACGTCGAGCCCAATAATTCCAACTTGGATCGCCACTCCATCGCCTTCAACACTTTTGTGCGCGGAAAGATCGGATCGTTTCGCGATGTTAGCGAACTTGAACTCTAGTTTGGTCGGCTTGCAGTTCCAATCCTAACACCCAATCAACCGCGCGAATGGCTTCCTTTTCGCGGTTTGACCGTGAGAACGGCCATGTGGAATGGAGTTTTGCCTATCCAGCCTTACGCCAGCATCCAATCATGCACTTGCTGCGCCTCGAGCTTTGGGCCAGTCTGCGCACATGAACCTATTCGATCTGAGCGGGCAGACCGCGGTCATCACCGGCGGCAACAGCGGTATCGGCCTCTCCATGGCGCGCGGGTTGGTCAAAGCGGGCGCGGATGTCGCAATCTGGGCGCGCAACGAGGACAAAAACGCAGCGGCGGTCGAGGATCTCAACGCGCTGGGCGGCGGGCAGGCCGTGGCTTTTCCTTGCGATGTAGCGGAAGAGGAAACGATCGCCTCTGCCATGGCATCGACGCTCGATCGCATGGGCAAGGTCGACATCTGTTTTGCAAACGCCGGTATCGGCCAGGGGATGGCGTTGCCCGAAATGACCGCCGAAGCATGGGACCGCGTGATGGCGGTCAATGCGCGTGGACCCGCGCTTACCTATCGCTATGTCACTGAGCATATGGTTGAGCGCGGCGTCGGCGGAAAGCTCATTGCGACAAGCTCCGGCCAATCGATCATGGGGGTCAACCAGAGCTCGAATTATGCAGCGTCGAAGGCTGCTGTAAATGGCTTGACACGCGCTGCGGCATACGAACTGGCGCGCTACGGGATCACCGCAAATGCACTGCTGTTCGGTTTCTACGAGACTAACCTGACCGCACAGGCTGACCCGCGTTTCGCCGAATGGATGACGAAGCGAATCCCGCTACGGCGCTTTGGCGATCACGAGGGGCTAGAGGGGCTCGCCGTATTCTTCGCCTCGCCGCACAGCGATTACATCACCGGGCAATGCCTGCCGGTCGACGGGGGTCTCTGCATCAGTTGATTGGGCGGGCGTACCTCGGGAGTATCCGCCCCTAGCCACCTCTAAGGAGCTGCACCCCCCAATCGCGCTCGAACAGGTAGAGCAGCAATCGTGCCGCCTGCCCACGCTCGCTGGCCAATCCGCCGTCGCGTTCGATAAGCAGGCGCGCATCTGCATGGGCGGCTGGTAAGAGACGCGTGATCTGTTCGAGATCGGCAATGCGGAACGGCGTATCGCCCGATTGCCGCGTCCCAAGCAACTCACCGCCACCGCGCAGCTCCAGATCCTCCTCGGCAATGCGAAAACCGTCCTGCGTCTCGCGCATCAATGCCAGGCGGCGTTTGGCGGTTTCCGAAAGGGTGCTCCCGCGCAACAGCAGGCACACCGCCTGCTCGCTACCGCGGCCCACGCGTCCGCGCAACTGGTGCAATTGTGCGAGGCCGAAGTGCTCGGCCTGCTCGACCACCACCAGCGTGGCATTGGGCACATCCACCCCTACTTCGATCACCGTGGTCGCTACCATCAGCTTTGCTTCGCCTGACACGAATTGCTCCATCGCGGCATCCTTCACTTCGGGCTTCTGCTGACCATGCACCAGCACCACGGCATCTCCGAACCGTTCCCTGAGCGCGGCATAGCGCGCTTCGGCCGCTGCCAGATCAGCGACTTCGCTTTCGTGTACCATCGGGCAGACCCAGAAAGCCTGCTGGCCGGTTTCGAAATGGCGCGCGATCCCGTCGACGATTTCTTCCATGCGATCCATCGACATCACCCGTGTGATAATCGGCTTTCGCCCGGGCGGCATTTCGTCAAGCCGACTGGCGTCCATTTCGCCATAGTGCGCAAGGGTGAGTGTGCGCGGGATCGGAGTGGCAGTCATCGCGAGCGTGTGCGGCGTGCTCTTGCCCTTACTTGCGAGCTGCAGCCGCTGCGCCACGCCAAAACGGTGCTGCTCGTCGATCACGACCAGGCCCAGATCCTTGTAGTTCACTGTGTCCTGGAAAATCGCATGTGTGCCGATCACGATGTCGATGCTGCCATCGAGCAATCCCATAAGGATACTCTCGCGTGCCCTGCCCTTGTCGCGCCCGGTTAGCAGTACAACCTCAACCCCGGTAGGTGCAGCCATGCTGCGGATTGTTTCGTAATGCTGGCGCGCAAGTATCTCGGTCGGGGCGAGCAAAGCGGCCTGCTTGCCGGCCTCATTCGCGATTAACATCGAATAGAGCGCGACGACCGTTTTGCCCGCGCCGACGTCACCTTGCAACAGTCGGAGCATAGGCGCGTCTTGCACGAGGTCGCCCTCGATCTCCGCGATCGACCGCTTCTGCGCGCCTGTTAGAGGGAACGGCAATTGCAACTTACCACGCAGGTGCTCGTCACCCTTGAGCGGCTGACCCTTGCGGCGTCGATTGTCTGCGCGCACCAGCATCAGTGCGAACGAGTTCGCAAGCAGTTCATCATAGGCGAGGCGATCTCGCGCCGAAGGGTTCTCGCCCTTGTGCGCCAATAACAGCGCATCGCGCCATGCGGGCCATCCAGCGCGATCGAACTGCACCGGCTCAATCCACTCCGGCAGATCGGGCAAGCGCGCCAATGCCTGCTGCGCCAGGCCAGCTACTCGCGGCTGGGTCAGCCCTTCCGAAAGTCCATATACAGGTTCGTTGAGTCGCCCCAGTGTCGCCTCGCTCTCGCTCTCGACATGATCGGGGTGGACGATTTGTAGCATGTCTCCAAAGCGATCGAGCTTGCCAGCAACCCAGCGCTTTTCACCGACCGGTAGCTGTTTGCGCGCGGAAAATGATGCGCGCCCGAAATATGTCAGGGCGCAAATATTGCCTGCCCTGTCCTGTGCCAGCACACGATAGGGCCCGCGCCCCGAGCGCGGCGAGCGATGTTCTACAGGCGTGAGCGAAATCACGATCTGCTCGCCTTCCGCTGCGTCGTCGAGTGTTTCGACGGCCCGCCGCGACACGAAGCGTTCGGGCAAGTGATAAATCAGGTCACGAACACGGGTCAGCCCAAGCTTCTCGTGCGGTTTGCGCAGCTTCGGCCCGACGCCGTCGAGCGCGTCGATTTCAACGAACAGGGGGTTGAGAGCTTCGGGACGCATCCTGATCTCCCTAACCGCTTTGACCGCACATGCGAAGCCGCTGCAAAGCTTGCCAGCGAGCGTCTTTTGCGGTCTAGATGATGCATAGGCGACGCTTTGGGGAAGAGAGGTCGCGTCCTCTCTGCACTTGGCCAGCAAGCCTCACGGCTCGAGGTGTAGTATTAGAAGAGGGAAATCAACATGATCCGTAAGCTGACCTTCGCCCTAGCGGCGACCGCATCCGCTTTCTCGGCAGCGCCGGTGATAGCTCAGGATAGTACAGAGCAAGCTCGAACGACCTATGAGCTACGCTTCATTGACCTAGCGCCAGGCGCAGAAGGGAGATGGATGGAGCTCGTCGACAAGTATTATGCCCCTGCCCGGGCCGCCGTCGGCCTGCCGCCAATAAACGTGCACTTCATGATGACGGGGGATTATGATCTTTTGCTGCCCATCGTCATGCCACGCGGGATGGCTGCATTCGATTCACACTCAAACCCGGATGGGCAGGCCTTGAACAAGGCATTTATTCAGCTGGCTGGTGGTGAGGAGAATGCGAAAAAGATCCGCGAGGAAATGGGCACGCTCGTTGAACGCACGAAGAGCGTCTACAGCCACACCCACCCGTGAGGGAGACCCCGCTTGATTAGCGGACGATGATCGGACAGAGAGGCGCCTTCGACGATTTGATTGGCGCCCCTTTCCATGCCTGAAGCCCTTACATTCGATGCCCGCCTTGCCCGCGCCAAGTTTCGCGCCTGGCACCGCGGCACACGCGAGGCCGATTTCATGATCGGCGGCTTCTTCGACCGCTATCACAGCCAGTGGCGCGAAGCCGAGTTGCGCTGGTTCGAAGCGTTGCTCGATGAAGACGATGTCGATGTGATGGCCTGGGCGCTCAAGACCCAGCCGGTTTCGCCACATTTCCAGGGTGACCAGATCGAGCTAATGCAGCGGCTCGACTATGTCGACATCCCGCGCTAGGCGCTGCCCCGTGTGAACGCAGGAGTTATCCCTGCGCGATCAACCTGACCTGACCATGTCCGACTTCAATCGTATTCTTTCGGCCAAGAAGCCGCTGACACTGGCGTCGGTTGCGCGCGGAGCGCAGGCGCTGATCATAAGCGACCTTGCGCGCGCCGCCAAAGGCCGCTCCGTGTTTATCGCTCCGGATGAAGCAGCGATGCGTTCGGTCGCGGATGCCGCCAAATTCTTCGCACCCGAACTCGAAGTGATCGAGTTCCCAGCATGGGATTGCCTCCCTTACGACCGCGCCAGCCCGGCGCTTTCTGTCAGCGCGCGGCGGCTCGCGGCATTGCATCGCCTGCAAACAGGCAAGGCCGGGACGCAGCTGTTGGTTACGACCACCAATGCGGTACTGCAGCGGGTGCTTACGCCCTTCCGCGTCCGCGAAAGCGTGCGTGAGTTCAAGCCAGGCACCGTTATAAGCCATGCGAGCCTGTCGGCGCTTCTGCAGCGCCAGGGCTATTCGCGCACCGATACGGTGGTCGATCACGGCGAATACGCGCTGCGCGGTTCGATCGTCGACATCTTCCCATCCAGCCTTGAGCAGGGACTTCGACTCGACTTCTTCGGCGATGAACTTGAAAGCCTGCGGCTGTTCGATCCGAACACTCAGATGACGGTCGGCACGCTGGACCGGCACCTGCTACTACCTGCAAGCGAAGCCCTGCTCGACGAAGACAGCATCAAGCGCTTCCGCAGCCGATATCGCGAGCTGTTCGGCGCGCCCGCCACGCAAGACCCGCTTTACGAAGCGGTGAGCAATGGCAGGCGCCTCGCCGGCATGGAGCATTGGCTTCCGCTGTTCGAGGATCGTCTGGCGACGACATTCGACTACCTGACTTCCGACGACATAGTCGTCATCGGTAGCGGCGCAGTCGGCGCGGCAGAGGAACGTTTCAAGGACGTCGCCGATTACCACCAGGCGCGCCGGAAAACCGCCGGACAGGCTGCTGGCAGTTATCGCCCGCTCGGCGAAGGCGCGCTCTACCTTGAGCAAGGCGAATTCGCGGCATTGCTGGCCGAACACACGGTGCATCGCAGTGTGATCTTTGCCGAGCCTGAAAGCGACAGTGTGATCGACTTCGGATTCTCGTCGGGACGTGATTTTGCACCAGAGCGCGCGCGCGGCGACAACGTGTACCAACTTGCCGCCCAGCATCTTGCCTCGCTGGGCAAGGCGGGAAAGCGACCGCTTCTTGCCGCATATTCCACCGGCAGCCGCGCGCGCATCGCTTCGATCCTTGGCGAGGCCGGTACGCAGCTAAAGCTGGCTGACACATGGCAGGAGGCGCTTGGCCTTTCCGCCAAAGGCCAACCGGTTGCCATGGTGCTGCCGCTCGAAACCGGCTTCGCCAATGCCGAACTCGAACTTCTCACCGAGCAGGACGTGCTGGGCGACCGGCTCGTCCGACGGCGCAAGCGGCGCAAGGGTTCGGATGCCTTCCTCGCCGAACTGCAGGCATTGGCTCGCGGCGATCTGGTGGTCCATGTCGAACATGGGATCGGCAAGTATCTCGGGCTTGAGCCGATCACCGTCGGCAAGAGCCAGCACGATTGCGTGATGCTCGAGTACAAGGGCGGCGACAAACTCTACATCCCGGTCGAAAACATCGACGTGCTAAGTCGCTACGGCTCCTCCGAAGATGCCGTCATGCTCGACCGGCTCGGCGGCGAAGGCTGGCAGAAGCGCCGCGCCCGCCTGAGAGAGCGGATCCGCGAGATTGCCAATGAATTGATGCAGGTCGCAGCCTTGCGTGCGCTCAGGAAGGCGCCAGTGCTCGAAGCCGAGGCTTCGGTTTACAATCAATTCGTCGAGCGTTTTCCGTGGGAAGAGACCGACGACCAGGATGCCGCCATCGGCGACGTGCTCCACGATCTCGAAAGCGGCAGGCCGATGGACCGGCTGGTGTGCGGCGATGTCGGCTTCGGCAAGACCGAGGTTGCGCTCCGCGCGGCATTCGTCGCTGCGATGAGCGGCCAGCAGGTGGCGGTGGTGGCTCCCACCACCCTTCTGGCTCGCCAGCATTACAGCAATTTCGCCGAGCGTTTTTCGGGCTTCCCGCTCAAAGTCGGGCGGCTTTCGCGCCTGGTTCCCGCCAAGGAAATGGCCGAAACGCGCGAAGGGCTGGAAAAAGGCGATGTCGACATCGTGATCGGCACCCACGCAATCCTTTCGAAGAGCACGAAATTTCGCAATCTTGGGCTGGTAATCGTCGATGAGGAGCAGCGCTTCGGGGTCAATCACAAGGAACGCCTCAAGCAATTGCGCGCCGATGTCCATGTGCTGACGCTCACCGCGACACCGATTCCGCGCACTCTACAAATGGCCATGAGCGGCCTGCGCGAACTCTCCACAATCCAGACCCCGCCGGTCGATCGCCTCGCCGTGCGCACCTATGTAATGGAGTGGGACGACATGGTGATGCGCGAGGCCTTGCTACGCGAACATCACCGCGGCGGGCAGAGCTTTATCGTGGTGCCGCGCATCTCCGACATGAGTGAAGTCGAGGAATGGCTTCGCGAACACGTGCCCGAGGTCAAAGCCATATCGGCCCATGGCCAGATGGGTGCAGGCGAGGTGGAAGAGCGAATGAGCGCCTTCTACGACCGCAAATACGACGTGCTGCTTTCAACCACGATTGTCGAAAGCGGGCTCGACATTCCCAGCGCCAACACGATCATCATTCACCGCGCCGATCGTTTCGGCCTGGCCCAGCTATACCAGCTCCGTGGCCGCGTGGGTCGTTCAAAGTTGCGCGCCTATTCCTATCTCACCTACGAGAAGGACGTGCAGCTTTCCGAAGTCGCGGAAAAGCGGCTAAAGGTGCTGGGCGATCTCGACTCGCTTGGCGCGGGGTTCCAGCTCGCCAGTCATGACCTCGACATTCGCGGCGCGGGAAATTTGCTGGGTGACGAGCAATCGGGTCACATCCGCGAAGTTGGCTTCGAGCTTTACCAGTCGATGTTGGAAGATGCGATCCTGGCTGCAAAGGCGGGCGAAGTAGGCCTGGCCGCTGAGCGCGATACGCTTTCACCACAAATCACGGTCGACGCACCGATCATGATCCCCGAGGACTACGTGCCCGACCTGGCGGTGCGAATGGCGCTTTACCGCCGGTTGAACGACGCGAAGGACAAAGCCGAGATCGAAGCGATTGCTGCGGAGATGATCGACCGCTTCGGTGCACTTCCCGATGCCACCGCCAACCTCGTCAAACTTATCGAGGTCAAGCATCAGGCCATCATCGCAAATATCGCCAAGATCGATGTTGGTGCGCGCGGCACGCTGGTCAGCTTCCACAAGGACGATTTCCCCGACCCGGCGGGCTTGCTCGCCTATGTCGACCGGTTGAAGGGCACAGCGCGGCTTCGCCCCGACATGAAGCTGGTGATCGAGCGCGCCTGGGGCGACCCGCAAAGCCGGCTCAACGGGCTGTTCCAACTTACCAAGGGGCTGTCGACGATCGTCAGGAAAGCGAAAGGCGCTGCCGCCTAGGCAATCTGCAACAAATCCTCGCGCGCAAGCGGCTCCGAGCCAAGGAATCCCTGCCAGCTCGAGCAGCCTTCAGCGACTACGGCAAGCCGCTGTTCCTCTGTCTCGATTCCTTCGGCCACGACATCCAGCCCCAATACGCGCGCCAGAGTGACGATTGCGCGCAGCACCGCCAAATCGCGTTCACATTCAACAATGCCCTGCACCATCGAACGGTCGAGCTTCAGCGCATCGAGCGGCAAGCGCTTGAGATAGTCGAAATTGCAGAAGCCCGCGCCGAAATCGTCAAGCGCAATGCGGAACCCCAGATCGCGCAACTGCTTGAGCTGGCGAGCAGCCAGGTCGAGATCGCCTAGCAGCAGCTCTTCGGTTATTTCGAGCGTTACCTGCTTCGGATCGAGCTGGCTGGAAGCGACTTCGCCGGGGAATCGCGCAACGAAGCCCTCTGCAAGCAGTTGTTTGGGAGCCACATTCACCGACAATCTGAATCCCTCGGGCCAGTTCCTAGCCTCTGCGACTGCCAGTGAAAGAATATGGCCCGGCAAGTTATCGGCCAGGCCTGCCCTTGCGGCGAGGTCGAACAAGTCGCGCGCGCCGATCTCGCCGAACCTCGGATGTTTCCATCGCGCGAGCGCTTCGGCACCGACCATGTGGCCACTATCGCCTGCGAATTGCGGCTGGAAGCGGATCTCTACCTGCCCCAACCTCAGTGCCAGCTCGAGCTCATCCGAAAGTTCGGTCGGATCGCGTTCAAGGAGCGCCGATTGCTGCTCGACTGATCCGGGACGCTGGAGAATTATCATGCGATTTGCCTACACTTCGCAGGCCACCGGCGCCTGCTCAAAATCGAGTGCGTTGAAAAATGGCACAACCCGCCATAGGGAGGAAGGCCAGCGAACCGGCGGAAGGGGCACAAAATTGGCCAAATCTCATGATTTCCAGCGCATTGCCCTGATCGCGTCCGATGCGGAGCGCGCGCAGGTCGCCTATGCTGACATGCAAGGTGCACATGATTGGGCGGCGCTGGAGGAAGCCGACGCCGTGGTGGTGCTGGGTGGTGACGGCTTCATGCTGCAGACGCTCCACGCGATGCTCGATTCTGGCCGTGTCATTCCCGCCTATGGCCTTAACCTCGGCACAGTCGGCTTCCTGATGAACCGCTATCGCGCTGGTAGCGACATCGCGAAACGGATCTCACGTGCGCGGGAGATTGCGATTGCGCCGCTGTGCATGGACGCGCTGACGCAGGACAAGCAGCACCATCGCTTCTTCGCTATCAACGAGGTCTCGCTGCTGCGTGAAACGCGGCAGACCGCAAAGATCGAGGTCATGGTCGATGAGAAGGTCCGGATACCAGAGCTGGTATGCGACGGCGTCCTCGTTTCGACCCCGGCGGGCTCGACCGCATACAACTTATCCGCCAATGGCCCGATACTTCCGCTCGATTCGCAACTGCTTGCGCTCACTCCGATCAGTGCCTTCCGCCCGCGGCGCTGGCGCGGCGCGATCCTGCCTGACCGCAGCACTGTCAAACTAACCGTTCGCGAGCCACACAAACGACCCGTCTCCGTTGTCGCCGACCAGAAGGAAGTGCGCGACATCGCCGAAGTTTCGCTGGCAATCGCGCGCGAATGCGAACTCAGCCTGCTATTCGATCCCGGCCATGCGTTGGACGAGCGCATCGTCGCCGAACAATTCGTCGTTTAGCCCTCTTGCCAAACGAATCCGCCGCCCATATAGGCGCACCCCTGCCTTCGGGCTGCTCCCCGATAGCTCAGCGGTAGAGTAGGTGACTGTTAATCACTTGGTCGTTGGTTCGAATCCAACTCGGGGAGCCACTTCGCGACTGGACAGGATCTAGGCGCCGAGAAGCAACCTTCCCCCCACCCAGATAACCAGCGCCGCAGTTAGCCAGCGAATGATCTTTTGCGGCAGGAATTTCACTGCCATCAAGCTGCCGATCTGCCCGCCGATCGCCACCGCTATGAGCAGGGCAAGCCCACCATAGAGCGCGCCACCCAAGAGGCCGGGGCCGCTTTTGAGCAGCTGCCCGGTCAATCCGAACAGCGAATTCACCAGGATGAAAAAGCTGGCAGTCGCGGCGATAGCGCGCGCATCGTTCCAGCGGGTGAGATGGAGCAGCGGCGCCAGGAATATCCCTCCGCCGATTCCCACCAACCCGGCGAGATACCCCAGCGGTGCCGCGGCCAGAGGTGCGAAGCGAGCCAGCCTGTGCGGCTCGGACTCGGACTCGGCTGACACCGGCAGCAGCATGGTAAGGCCCGTCAGCAACAGGCTCGCGCCAAGGAGTAGAAGGAACCCCTCGCGCCCAATCTGGGTGAGCCCGCCCAGCAGTGCCGCTGGTGCCGCCAGCGCCGTGAGGAGCAGCGCGCCACGCCACGGCGTGACCTGCGCCCGCGCAAATCGAACGCTGCTGCCCGCCACAACCACGATGTTGCATGCAAGCGCGAGAACCGGCAGCAGCCGGTAATCCATCCCCGAAAGCGCCAGCAGAGCGGCATAGGTCGAGCCGCCGCCGAAGCCCACTGCCGCGTAGAGCAGCGCGGTAACGAAGAAGGCAGCGATAAGAAGCGGCATATTCATTTCCTATCTGCCCCGCCAGCACTATCCCAGCAATAGTCCACGCAAAGGGAGATTGCCGAAATGTTGCCAGAATCGATCGATCTCGGCGAAGAGCATATCCTTGCGCGACAGAGTGACGCTTTGCAGATCGGCGATATTACTGCCGATGCATTCCGAAACGACCCCTTCAACCTGTGGCTGTTCGGCAATTTTGCGGGAATCAATGCACTGTTCCACGCTCAAGCCCGGCGTATTTATATCCCACGCGGATTTTGCTATCGCATTGGTGACGAGGGCGCATGCATGTGGATGCTGCCCGGAAACAATGCCGAATTCTCACTCTCCGATTATGTCGCAATCGCCTGGCCCACCCTATTGCGCTGTGGCCCCGGAGCTGTCGTTCGCGCAGTGAAGACTGGCAATGCAATGGATGCGGCCCATCCGCACTTCCCCCATGCCTATTTGTTCAGCATCGGCGTCAGGCCATCCTCGCAGGGCAAGGGCTTGGGCAGGAAGCTGATCCGCCCGGTGCTCGATGCTTGCGACAGGCTTGGACTGCCCGCTTATCTCGAAAACTCGAACCCAGCCAATTCAAGTTTCTATATGTCCTGCGGCTTCGAACCCTATGGCAAAGTCATCCATCCCGAGCCCGATAGCCCTCCGCTCGTTCCCATGCTCAGGCAACCGCGCGAACCCGCCTAACTAAAGCGCCAGGCGAGTTCCTGCCGCTTCGATCATCCGAAGTTAGTCGTACCGCCAACCGCCCCGTGGCAATGCTTGTACTTGTTGCCCGAACCGCAAGGGCACGGCGCATTCCGGCTGATCTCAAGCCCGGCGAATGGATTTTCGGTGTTTGCCCCGCCTGGCCCGAAGGCTGCGCGCGGGCTGCCTGCCAGCGAACCGAACAATTCGGGGCGCTCGGCCGATCCGTCCATGTCATTCGAATCGTCGAGGCCAGTGAATGGATCGATGTGGCCGGTAAGGAAGTCGGGCAGGTCCGGCAACGATTGCGGCTGCGGCGGCTGGATCCGAAGTTCAGCCTTGACGAGAATCTTGGTCACATCCTCGCGCAAGGTATCGAGCATCGTCTCGAACAGGCCAAATGCTTCCTGCTTGTATTCGTTGATCGGCTGCTTCTGCGCGATCCCACGCATCCAGATCACCTGCCGCAGCGCATCGAGCGTGGCGAGGTGCTCCTTCCAGTGATAGTCGAGCCGCTCAAGCAGCACGGAC
The DNA here is from genome assembly GCA_023260985.1 of Altererythrobacter sp. GTDB lineage: Bacteria > Pseudomonadota > Alphaproteobacteria > Sphingomonadales > Sphingomonadaceae > Erythrobacter. The sequence goes on from JALRKY010000076.1 coordinate 12,304, forward strand.
TTTTCAACCTGGCGCCAGATCTCGTGGTCTGCAGCACCGATCTTCTGTTCCATGACCTCGTCGGCCATGGCGGCAATGCGTTCTTCGAGGATTTCGGGCTCAACCTGATCTTCTTCGAGCCATGCGTCGATCGGCGGCGTAAGGCCGAACACATCCTCAATCTTTTCCTTAAGGCCAGCGATATCCCACTGCTCGGGATACGATCCCGGCGGGCAAGCCTCGCCAACCAGCGCGTTCACCGTGTCGCGGCGCATGTCAATCACGACATCGTCGACCCGGGCAGCCTCCATGATTTCACCGCGCTGCTCGTAAATCACCTTACGCTGGTCGTTCATCACGTCGTCGTATTGCACTACCTGCTTACGCGTTTCGTAATTGCGCGCCTCGACCTTCTTCTGCGCGGTCTCGATCGCCTTAGAGAGCCATTTCGATCCGATCGCTTCGCCATCGGCAAGATTCGAATTCATCATCTTGGCGAACAATGTGTCGGGGCCGAAGATGCGCAAAAGGTCATCCTCTAGGCAGAGGTAGAAACGCGACAGGCCGGGGTCGCCTTGGCGGCCCGATCGGCCACGCAGCTGATTGTCGATGCGGCGGCTTTCGTGGCGTTCGGTGCCAAGCACGAACAGCCCACCCGCTTCGAGCACCTTCTTCTTCTCTGCAGCCACCTCTTCGCGGATGCGCTCTTCGGCGGCATCGCGCTCCGGCCCTTCGGCCATATCGCCAAGCTCGTCATTGATCCGGAATTCGACATTACCGCCTAGCTGGATGTCGGTGCCGCGGCCCGCCATGTTGGTGGCGATAGTCACCGCACCGAGCCGGCCGGCCTGCGCCACGATATGCGCTTCCTGCTCGTGGAAGCGGGCGTTGAGCACGGCGTGCTTGACGCCCTCCTTGTCAAGGAACTGGCTGAGGAGTTCGGACTTCTCGATCGAGACAGTGCCCACCAGCACCGGCTGGCCGATCTCGTTCTTCTCCTTGATCGCCTTGGCGATGGCGCCGAACTTGTCGAGCGTGTTCTTGTAGAACTCGTCTTCCTCGTCGATCCGCTGGACCGGAACGTTGGTGGGAATCTCGACCACGTTCATCTTGTAGATGTCCCAGAACTCGGCCGCTTCGGTGGCTGCGGTGCCTGTCATGCCCGACAACTTGGGATACATACGGAAATAGTTCTGGAAGGTGATCGAGGCCATGGTCTGGTTCTCAGGCTCGATCTTGACGCCTTCCTTGGCTTCTACCGCCTGGTGCAAGCCGTTTGACCAGCGGCGGCCGTCCATCATGCGCCCGGTGAACTCGTCGATGATGACGACTTTCTCGTCCTTCACGATGTAGTCCGTGTCGCGCTTGAACATGATGTTCGCCTTGAGCGCCTGGTCGAGGTGGTGGACCACCTGCGTGTTCTCGATATCGTAGAGGTTCTCAGACGCAAGCAGCCCCTTGGTAAAGAGCAGCTTCTCGATCTCGTCAGTGCCCTCCTCGGTCAGCTGGATGTTGCGGGTCTTCTCGTCCTTCTCATACCAGTCTTCGGGAATGCCCTTCACAACTTCGTCGAGCGCGACATAGAGGTCGCTCTTGTCTTCGGTCGGTCCGGAGATGATCAGCGGCGTGCGCGCTTCGTCGATCAGGATCGAGTCGACTTCGTCGACGATCGCGAAATTGAAGGGACGCTGCACCATCTGGTCTCGCGAGTGCTTCATATTGTCGCGCAGGTAGTCGAAACCGAGTTCGTTGTTGGTGGCATAGGTGATGTCGGAGTTGTAGGCCTCGCGGCGCTGGAACTCGCCAAGGTTGGGCACGATCACGCCCACGCTCAGGCCCAGCCAATTGTGTAGCTGCCCCATCCATTCGGCGTCACGGCGAGCAAGATAGTCATTCACCGTCACGACGTGCACGCCCTTGCCTTCAACTGCGTTGAGGTAGGTCGCAAGCGTCGCTACCAGCGTTTTGCCCTCGCCCGTCTTCATTTCGGAGATTTCGCCGCGGTGGAGCACGATGCCGCCGATCAGCTGGACGTCGAAATGGCGCATCCCGAGCACGCGAACCGACGCCTCTCGTACCGTGGCGAAAGCTTCGGGCAGGATATCGTCGAGCGTGGCGCCCGCTTCGAGCTGGCGGCGGAACTTGTCCGTCTGGGCCTTCAGTTCGTCATCCGAAAGTGCCTGCATTTGCGGCTCGAGCGCATTGATCTCATTGACGATTTTGTCGAGCGACTTGACGTAACGATCGTTGGAAGAGCCGAATAGCGATTTGGCAATGGTCTGAAACATGGGAGCGGTCCTGACGGGACTTGAATTGTAAGAGATGCAGCCGCGCGCATCTGGCGCCGACTGCCGAAACTGCAATGGTCGATGGAGATTTGCGCGCTATTCGTGCGCGCGGTCGATCCCATAGAGCACTGGCGGACGCAGCACGCGCTTGGTGCGCTTGGCCGGCTTTTCGTCCTTACCCGGATCCTCCGCACGGTTGCCAGCTTCTTCATGGCTGCAGTTGCGGTGCTCCTCGGCACTGTCGTCAGCCGATTCCGCGCTAACGCCGATCTCGCAATTGAGCGCCTCTACAATCGAAGTATGGGCCGACGTACTGACGGCGACAAGGCCGGTCAGAAGCGCAAGGCAGGCAAAAAGGCGACGAAGCATGCTGGGCTAAATACGCATTCTTGTTTCGCTCGTCCACCTCCCAAGGCGGATTTACTGTGCGGCACAGTCGGGCTAGCGCGTGCTCATGGATCTCGACGCTTCGCCATTGGCCCTTCCTTTCCCAGACATGCCCCCGATTCCGGGGGTGACCTTGCATGTCGCACTGGCGCGCTACAAGAACTGGGATCGGGCCGATCTCACCTATGCCGAACTGGCAGAGGGGACCAGCGTGGCCGGCGTGTTCACTCAAAGTGCCTGTGCTTCGAGCGAAGTCGAGCTGGGCCGTGAACAGGTGAAACAGGGCCGCGCGCGCGCGCTGATCGTCAATGCAGGCAACTCAAACGCCTTCACCGGCTATCGCGGGCGCGAGGCGGTCGACCAGATCACGGCGCAGGTCGCCGATCACCTCGGGTGCGGAACGGACCAGGTGTTCGTCTCCTCGACCGGTGTTATCGGCGTACCTCTGCCGAAGGACAAGGCTCGTGCAGGCGTGGCGGCCGCGCTGGTTGCCGACCCTTGCGGCTGGGAAGACGCCGCGCGTGCGATCGGCACCACCGACACGTTCGCCAAAGGCGCGCGGACCAGCGCGATGCTCGGCGACACGCGCGTAGAACTGGTTGGCATCATCAAGGGTTCGGGCATGATCGCGCCCGACATGGCGACGATGCTCGGCTACATCTTCACCGATGCAGCAATCGAGCCGGGCCTCCTTCAGGAACTCCTCACTCAAGCGAACCGGCAGACATTTTCCTGCATCACGGTCGACGGCGATACGTCAACCAGCGACACGGTCCTGGCCTTTGCAACCGGTGCGGCGGGCAATGCCCCCCTAGCCTCGCTCGACGATCCAGGTTCAGATGCCTTTGCCGCGGCACTGACCGACTTGTGCCGCCAGCTTGCACAACTCGTCGTGCGTGATGGCGAAGGCGCGACCAAATTTATCACCATTCGTGTCAGCGGCGCCGTTTCCGATGAAAGCGCGCACCGCATTGCTCTCAGCGTCGCCAACTCGCCCTTGGTCAAAACCGCCATCGCGGGCGAAGATGCCAACTGGGGCCGCGTCGTGATGGCGGTCGGCAAAGCTGGCGAACCCGCCGATCGCGACAAGCTTTCGATCGCCTTCGGCGGCATCTGGACAGCGAAGAACGGCCTACCGGTCGAAGGATATGACGAAGCGCCGGTGGCCGCCCATCTGAAGGGCAGCGAAATCGACATCGCGGTCGAGCTCGGGCTCGGCGAGGGCCATGCCACCGTGTGGACCTGCGACCTCACCCACGGCTACATTTCGATCAACGCGGACTACCGCTCCTAATCACTCGAGCGCGGCAGCCAGAAGTCGGCGGCAATTGCTGCCATCGCAGCCTGGCACACTTTTATAGTCTGCCGTATCATACGCGATGACCAGCGGCTTTCTTGTTTGCTTTGCCGCAATCGCCAGGGCGATCACGTTGTCGACTTTTCGAGAATCTTCGGAAAGAGACATGGCAAAATAATAGATCGCCTGAGTGTTTGCCCGATCTTCGATCGGCACGCATTTGATATGAATGCGATTTTCCATCACTCCGACCTGGTCAACATCGCAAGAGCGCGGCTGGCGCGCAGCTTCGGCACTGGTCGTACCGAAGAACGCAGCGACGCAGAAAGCAGCCGCCATCGTCACCAGGCGCATCGGTTCACTCGTCACCTTGTACCTGCCCTATTTGCCACCCACGGCAATCTTCTTCTTGCCTACCAGATGCGTCAAGCTTGATAATCGGGAAAGACAAGGCCAGCGAAGAATCTGAACATGACTGATCACGAAACCACCTGGGCGGCTGATGAACAATTCTATAAACCGGGAAATTCATGAACTGATGGCTTTGGTCAGCCAGCGAGTGATCCTGCCTCGGTTCCAGAACCTCAGAACCGGCGAGATCAACGAGAAGGCGGCCAACGATCTGGTCACTGTTGTCGACCACGAGGCGGAGGCCATGCTGGCCGAAGGCCTAGCGCGGATCGACGGTTCGATCGCCATCGTTGGCGAGGAAGCCGCGCATGACGATCCGGCGATCCTCCGCCATTTATCCGCCGATTGCTGGATCGTCGACCCGATCGACGGGACGCACAATTTCGCACATGGCAAGCCGCCCTTCGGCATCATCATCGCTCAGGCTAGCGAAGGCGAGTGCCAAGCTGGCTGGATCTACGACTGCCTGTCGGGCCGCTTTTGTCATGCGCATCGCGGCGGCGGCGCCTTCCTGAATGGAGAGCCTGTAAGCGCGCGAACTACCGGCGAAAACCCGCCAGTGGCGGCGATTTCACGGCTTTTCCTCAGTGACGAGCAATGCGCGACTGTCGATGCGCATCTCGCACCGTTTTACCGGTTGGTCGACATCCCCCGTTGCGCAGCTGAGCAGTATCCACGCCTTGCATTGGGCCAGAATGACGTTTCGAGTTTCCAGCGCACGCTGGCTTGGGATCATGCCGCAGGCGTGCTCTGGCTCAACGAAGCCGGGGGTAAGGCGGCGCGCTTCGACGGCAGCGCCTATCGCGTGGACGAGCAGAACAAGCCGGGCCTGATAGGTGCATCAAGCCCGGCGCTGTGGGATCAATTCGCCGAGCGAGCGCTCGGCCTCTGATTTTCAGAGTTCGCCTTCGAGCCAGGCCTTGAGCGCGCTCTTCGGGCGAGCACCGGTCAGGCTTGCGGCAGGCTGGCCATTCTTGAACAGGACTAGGTAGGGAATTCCCTGCACGCCCATCGTGCCCGGCACATCGGGATTTTCCATGATGTCCATCTTGGCAATGGTCACCTGGCCAGCCAGCTCATCGCTGATTTCTTCCAGTGCGGGCGCGATCATCTTGCACGGTCCGCACCAGTCAGCCCAGAAATCGACAAGAACGGGCTTGTCGGCGTCGAGCACATCGCTCTTGAAGCTTGCATCGGTCACATTGACGGTGGCCATGGGGAATCTCCTGAATTGCGTTGTTCCATAACTAGGATTTTTTCCGCGTCACTCAATGGGCGTGGCGGGAAAGCTTTCCTGCGCGGATTGGAAGGCGATTTTATACTGCTGCACAAGCTCTTGCGGCAGTTCGAAAATTTGCGGGGTCTGCGTGTATAGAATGCCCGCGAGCACGGGCCGACCGGGATAGATTGCCTCGATCACCGCGACATAGGCCGCCATCTGGCGCAGCGTCGTTTCCGGAATATCCACCAACCGCGCAGGCGGGCGACGTGCGGTCTTGAAATCGACCACCGTCACTCTTTCATCCCGCACCAGCAGCCTGTCGGCGGTCCCGGCCACAACCTGTCCGCCGACTATCGCCGCGAGCGGCACTTCGGCCATTGAGTCTGATCTGAAGACCTCAGCAAAATCGGGATGTCCGAGCACAGTGAACACGGGTTCGAGGATGTCGGCCCGTGCGGCATCATCCAGATCTGCAGCCTGTCGCTCAAGCCAGCGCGCTGCGCGTTCTTCGCGCTCGCGCTCAGGCACATCGGGCAGGCGTTCGAGCAAGCTGTGAATCAGCACGCCCCTGCGGGCAGCCCCGCGCGCCACTTCGGACGGGATCGGGGGATCGCTGCCCCGTTCCTCACCGGCAGAGGATGGCGCAAGCGGGCGCGGAGGGCGTGGTTCCGGCCCGATTGGACTCCGCAGCCATGATGGCTCTTCGAACTCGCCCGAAGCCACTTCGACATCACTGGCCCGAGACGGCAGTTCGGCCCGCTCACCCCATTCGAAGCACGCGCCCCACAGTTCGTCCGCCAGCGCCTCACCGCCAAACAGCGGGGCAAGGCGCGCATACCAGCTATCGGCATGCGGTGCCTTCTCCTTCGGACCCAAGGATCCGCCAATGAACAGCGCCTCCTCTGCGCGGGTCATCGCGACATAGAGCAGCCGCCAATGCTCCTGCAGCTCAGCCATTTCCGCAGCCGATTGGGCCTCAGCGATCCGGCCGGCGCGCTGTTCCTTCGTCAAGCCCGGCAAAGGCACGCGGAACGCATCGGCCTCGCTCTCTCCCGGCGGGTCTTCAGCCAGTTCGAGGTCGCGCGCACGGCCGGGCTGGCTGGTGGCATCGGCGAGAATCACGATCGGCGCCTGTAGCCCCTTCGACCCATGCACCGTCATCACGCGCACCAGATCGGGCGCGTCATCCGGATCGCGCTTGAGCATCCCCTCGCCTGCATCGAACCATTGGATAAAGCCTGTCAGGCTGGGCGTGTGTACGCCCTCATAGGCGAAGGCGGCATTGAGTAGCTCGTCGATCGGGTCATTGGCCTCGCGGCCCAGTCGCGAAACCAGCTTCGAGCGCGCCTGCCACGGGCCGACCAGCAGCCACTGCAGCAAAGCCTGCGGCGTCTCAAAATCGGCCAGTGCCAGCAATTCACGCAACCGCGCGACCGTGGCCAACACAAACGGATCGCCGTGATCGCGCAGATGGTGCCATAGCCGCTTGCCTTCCTCGCGCGGGACATGCGCAAGCAGATCGTCTTGCGTCCAGCCGACCAGCGGCGATGACAGCAAGTTCGCTAGCTCGAGATCGTCGAGCGGCTGCGCCGCAAAACGTAGCGCAGACATCAGGTCCTTCACCGCCAGCGGCTCGCCCAGCCGCAAGCGGTCGACCCCGGCAACCGGCACCCCTCGCGCATGAAGCCGCGCAACGATAAGCCCCGCAAGTTCCTTGCGACTGCGCACCAGCACCATGATGTCACCCGGCCGGGCGAGCCGGTGGCTGTCCTTGACCAAGGCAAAGGGTTCGTTCCCCTGAGTCCAGCGCGCGACCTGTTTGGCGATCCGGTCAGCCATCAGCCGGTCATGCTTGGCGAGCCAGTTCTCCTTGCCTTCGGCATCCTCGCTATCGCTACCATTCGCGACCCCGCGCTCGTCGCGCACCGGGTTCCATAAAGTGACGAGACCCGGGCGCTCTTGCCCTTCATGGCTGCGATAATCCTCCTGCAGGCCCAGTGCGGTGGGCCCGATCGCCTCCACCGCCCTATCGACGAATTCGAGTACCGGCGCGCCGGTGCGGAACGATTGGCCAAGATCGAGCTCTTCCAGCTCGCTTTGCCGCCAGCGAACGCGCGTTTCAGCTGCATTTTGCGCAGCGGCAGCTATCGCAGTCTTCACCCTGTCACGCGCCGCGCGGAAATTATCGGGACTGGTGCCCTGGAATCCGAAGATCGCCTGCTTGTAGTCCCCGACGGTGAAGATCGTGCGGATCTTGTCTCCTGCCGCGCCTTCGCCCGAGAAGAAATCGTCGATCAGCGCATCGATGATGCGCCATTGCGCTTCATTGGTGTCCTGCGCTTCATCGACAAGGATGTGGTCGAAGCGCCGGTCGAGCTTGAAGCGGATCCAGTCGGCGGCGGCCTGTTCCTTTAGTAGCGACGCCGCCCGTTCGATCAGATCGTCGAAGTCCAGCAGTCCTTCGCGCGCCTTGGCCTCATCCCAGCGCAGCGCGAAGGTGCGCCCCAGTTCGAGTGCCGGAGCAAGGAATTCAGCGAGTTCGAGCAGGGTCTTGCGCTCGGCATGGAACGCAAGCGCATCGGCGATTTCCTGCTGCCGGGATGGGAATGCCGGGTCCGATTCACTCGGCTTCTGCATCACCCGCGGCGCACCATCCTTCTTGAGCAAAGTATCGCGGAAGACGCTCACGCGCACTGCTCGCCCGGCCAGATCGAGCTGCAGCCATTCGCGGATGAATGCGGCAGCTTCCTGCCCTGTCTTGGCTTTCCAGCCATCGAGTGTCGGAAGCATCGCCCTGAGCTGATGATCAGGGAAGACTTCAGGAGAAAGCACACCGTCGACCCAAGCCATATCCGAATCGCTTGGGATGCCGAGCAGGCGACGCACACGTGGCGCCATCGGCGGCTGCCATGCCCCGCGCCCGAACCAGAGTTCGCGCGATTTGGCACAGCGCATCAGCCAGCCTTGCAGGGCATCGGTGCCCTTGGTGCGGCTGAAATGGGCGACCGTATCGAGGATACCAGCGTCGTTCAGTCGCTCGGCCTCTACCAGCAAATCGCCCAGCACTTCACGCGTCAGTAATTGGTGCTCGCGATCCTCCATCGGCCGCATGCCCGGCAACAATCCGGCTTCGCTCGGGAAATTCGCCAGCAGCCATTGCGAGAAGGCATGGATCGTATCGATCCGTAGCCCGCCGCCGGGGCAATCAAGCACGCTCGCAAACAGCGTTCGCGCCTTAGATCGGGTGACCAGATCGTTGGCCGCACCAAGGTATCCCAATTCTTTCTCCAAGATTGCCTCGTCGATCCGCACCCAGCGCGCCAGCACCGAATTGATCCGCACGGCCATTTCGGCCGCGCCCGCCTTGGTAAAGGTGAGGCACAGGATCTGCGACGGGTCGATTTGAGGTTCGAGCAGCAGCCGCAGTACGCGGGCGGAAAGCACCTGCGTCTTGCCGGTGCCAGCCGAAGCCGAGAGCCACACGCTCAGGCCGGGATCGGCGGCTTTGCGCTGATTGTCCCTAAGCGGATGGACCTTGCCGCTCATGCCTCGCCCTCGCCTTCGTCCGCGAGCCCGATCTGCCATTCGGCGAGGCGCATCAGCTGGTCATAGTCGTTGTAGCCCGGGTAATCCGGATTGAGCTCGGCGGTGAAGGGATCATCTCCCTTGATGTATTGCGCGATCGCCTTGTGCAGGAAGCGTTCGTGCGCGGGCATGAAATCCTCCGGCAAGAGGCCGCTTTTCTTGCTCCCGACCTTCATCGGCTCGTCAGCGTATCCGAACTCGCCATCCTTGCGCTTGGCAAGCGACCAGTATTCGAATTCGCTCGCTTCGCCTGAAAGCCCTTCAAAGTCGCCCTCGCGCGCGATCAGGCCCAAAGTGCCCAGCTGCAGGGCGTATCCCGCCTCTGCCTGAGCGGCCGAGGGCGGATGCCCGGTCTTGTAGTCGACGATCGCCAGTGTCCCGTCGGGCAGCCGGTCGATCCGGTCTGCCCGGCCATAGACCCGCACACCATCGAACTTCATCTCGCCCCTGCATTCGATCGCAACGATCTCGCGATCGGGCTGCTCCTCGATCGCGCGTGCGACCCATTCCAGCCCCTCGTACAATCGCGGGCGCCAAAGCCCGCGCAGCAGGGGATGGATGTTAGCCTCGTCCAGCAATTCACCTGCGACTGCCAGTATCGGCACCTTCGTCCCGTCGAGCCGAAGCTTGTGCCAGCGACGCAGCACTTCATGGGCCAAGGTGCCCTGCCACGCGAAGTCGCGCGCCGGATCCGCGTCGAGCGGGTCCAGCTTCGACAGGCGCAGGATTTCCTGCGCATAGAACTGGTAGGGATCGCCCAGCAGCCGGTCGAGGCCTGTCACCTTGATCGGCACATCGCGCAATGCCGGCGAGGGCCGCGGCTGCGGGCGCGGATAGGACGCAGTTGACGGGACGTGCCGATCGAGCCGCGCCGCCAATGTGGGGATGCGGGTTTCCCGATGATCTTCCGCCCGTTCGCCCAGCAGCGCTTCGATCCGCAGCAGGAAACGCGAAGGGATCGTCGGCCCGTCCATATCGCGTATCGCACGGGTCAGGAGCACTTCAGGCGATCCAAGCGCGCTTGCGAGGTCATGCGCAGCAAGGCCGATGCGGAATTCCGGCCCCGGCATACCGAGGGAACGCAGGATCGCCGGGGCCAGCAGCGGGTCGGGCGAAGGTGTCTGCGGCCACGTTCCCTCATTGAGCCCGCCGCAGATCATCAGATCGACGCGTGTCATGCGCGATTCGAGCAGGCCGTAGATCGCGATACGCGGATGGCCGCCATAGGGAGGACGCACTGCCGCCTGGTCCATCGCATCGCGCAGCGCCGCGTGCAGTTCGCCCGGAGCGATGCCGGCACCTGCCTCGCGCGCATGCAGGCGGAATTCCTCTACCAGGCGTGCCAGCGCGCGCCCGTCTTCCTGCGCCCAGAGATCCTCGCCAGCCAGCGCCTCACCCAACTGAGCCAGCGCGTCGAGCGAGCCAGCCAACGAAATTTCGCCTTCGCTGCCGGCCAGCGTCATCAACGGGTCGAGAAGTTGCTCGACTTCTCCCCACCAAGGCTCGACTCCGGCCCTCCGCGCGACATTGCGCAATGGCTCCATGCCTGGAGACGGGCGCGGCCCGCGCAACCGCCGTTCGAATGCCCGAAGCGCCTCAAGCCACGCACGCCGCTCATCCCCTCGCCGCACCAGCGGATGGCCTAGCGCCGCCACCAGCGTCACTGGAACGAGCCCTTCCGACACCAATTCGGAAAGCTGCAACAGAAGGCGTCCCGCAGGCGTGAGCGAAAGCGGTCGACCGGCTGTGTCGTCTGCCAAGATATTCCAGCGCGCCAAGTGCTGCACCACGCACCGAGCCAATGCGCGATCGGGCGTTACCAGCGCCACGCGCCGTTCGGGCACTTCGAGCGCCTCCCGCATGGCCAATGCAATCGCCTGCGCCTCTTCCTCGCTGGTCGCACATGTCAGCAGGCGCACACCCGCAAGTCGCCGCTTGTCCGCATCAAGGCCAACCCATGCCTTGCTCGCTTCGGGTGGAAGGAACAGCGAGGAAATCGCATGGCTGCGCTCAGGCGGCGCTGCGCCCAATCCCTTGCGGTGCCAGGGGCGAACTTCGCCGCGAGCCACGCCCATGCGGTTGAGCAGCAGCTTGAGATGATATTGCGGATGGGTCGCCGCTTCACCCGTCGTGAAGGGCAAGGCGCCGGGCTCTGGCGCTTGCCCTGCCCGCCCCAATTCCTGCCACGCGGCATCGTCCATAGCCAGATCGAGATCGGGCAGGATGACGGCGCCCTGCGGCAGTTCGGCAACCACCCGCAGCAGCCGCGCAAGCGCGGGCGCAGCGCTTGTTATGCCTGCGGCAACGATCGGAGTTGCGGGTGGAGTTTCGCGCCAGTGCCGCGCCGCGCGTTCGAATAACATGTTGCGGCGGGTCGCAAGATCGACCTCGCCCCGTTCGGCCAGCCGCGCCCGCCACAATTGTTGGACAATCGCGAATAGCTTGGTGCTTTTCTGCCAGTGTTCGGCGAGGTTCTGGCTTTCACCAAGCACGGCGTCGCTCAGAAAGTCTTCCGGCTTGATCCCTTCGGCCAAAAGCCGGTCCATCGTGCCGCCGAGTTCGCGTGCCAGGCGCAAGAGTGCCGCATTGCCGGGCACCGGCTTGCCTTCGCGTTCCATTGCAAGCCGCAAAAGTGCAGCCAGTTCGAACCAGCGACGCGTGGGGTCTGCCGCCGGCGGAATGTCTTCTGCGCCTAGCGGATCGAGCAGGCTCCCCAGCGCCGCGTCGAGCTCGACATCGCCCACCATCACCATGCGCGGCATCAGCAGTCCTGCCGCCCCGGTTTCCCCGGCATGACGGATAAATGCTTCGCTCAAGCTGCGCGCCGCACGGCTTGAGGGCAGCAGCAGCGTCAGCCGCGCCAAACCCAAGCCGGGTTCGGAATATCGCGGGACGAGCCCGGCAACCAGCGCATCGGCGAAGCCGCGGTGCGCCGCGATCGAATATATCTCTGGAAGCTTCGCCTCAGCCACGCCGCAACGCAGCTTCAGTCGGCGCAATTGCTTCCGGCGTGCCCACTTCGAACCATTGGCCGGTGAAGGAAATGCCGTTGAGCCGGCCTTCCTCGATCGCCCGGTCCCACAGGAGATTGGTCGAGAATGGGCCATCCGGCGCATCGCGGAGGAGGCGATGCGAAACTAGCTGGATGCCGGTGAAAATGAATGGAGCGATGCGACCTTGCTGCCGCCGCCGGAGGCGCCCCAGCGCATCCATGTGAAAATCTCCCTGCCCGGCGAAATTCATCGCCCGGGCATGCGGCACCAGCAGCAGCAGGGCGTCCATCTGCGTCGGATCCCACCGCGCGGAAAGATCATGGAATGCGCTGCGCGGCCCCTCCAGCCAGATATTGTCGGCATTAAGCGAAAAGAACGGATCGGGCAGCTGCTTCAGCGCCTTTAGCATGCCACCGCCGGTTTCCAGCAACTGCTTGCGCTCGTCCGAGATAGCGATCGCGGGCATCTTGCGGGCGCGCAAATGGGCTTCGAGCGCATCGGCCAGATAGTGGACATTGACCACTGCCTTCGTCACCCCGGCGTCAACAAGGCGGTCCAGCGCGTGATCGATCAACGGCTTGCCCGCGACGCGCACCAGCGGCTTTGGTTGGCTGGCCGTGAGCGGGCGCATCCGCTTGCCCAGCCCGGCGGCCAGCACCATCGCGGTTTTGCTTGCCAGTTCGTTCATGCGATGGTCCCCCCGCCGCTACGGCGCAGCGCGTCCGGGATATTGGCGTCGAACCAGCGTGCGACTGGAGTGAGTGCAGGATGCGCCAGATCCCGTTCGAGCAGCGCCCATACGCGCGGAATGAGTTCAAGGTAGCGTGGCTTGCCGTCGCGCTTGTGGAGCCGCGTGAAGATACCCACGATCTTGGCATTACGCTGTGCACCCAGCCGCGCGTAGTCGGCCTCGAACTCGGCATCGGGACTGGCTGCCCCAAGATAGCGATCGAGCATCGCACGCTCGAGCTCTGGCGCCACACCTCGCCGCGCATCCTGCAGCAGTGAAACCAGATCGTAGGCAGGGTGTCCCACCAGCGCGTCCTGGAAGTCGATCAGCCCTTGCGGCGCGCCTTCGCGCGGATCGCCAAGAAGCATGATGTTCTCGGCATGGTAATCGCGCAGCACGGTCACTACAGGCTGCTGTCGCGTCAGCAACGGGGCGAGAACTTCCTCCCATGCCGAGCGGTATCCGTCCTGATCGACGGCGAGGCTCATTGCAGGGCAATACCATTCGGTGAACAGGCCGGTCTCGCGCTGGTATGCCTGCATGTCATAGGGTGCGAACGGCCCGGCCGGCTGCAAGTGCAGGGCCACCAGCGCATCGACCGCGCCTTCATAGGCAGCCAATTCGCCCGAAGGATTGTCATCGAGCCAATCGCGCATCCGGCTGGTGCCGAAATCCTCCAGCAGCACCCAACCCGCTGCAGTATCGGCCGCATAGATCTGCGGCGCACGCGCGCCGTGTGCGGTGAGGTATTCGGCGACTTCAAGGAACGGCTGCGGATCTTCATGCGGCGGTGGACCGTGCATCAGCATCGCGCTGCGATTGCCGTCGCGAATGCGGAAATAGCGCCGGAACGAGGCATCGCCGGGAATCGTGTCGATCTGCGTCCCGCCCCAACCCGCCTTTGCGAGAAATTCTTCCATCCCTACAGGCCATTCGCTCATGGCATGCGCCCTAGCCAATCGTCCCCCGGCTGGACAATCGCGCGGCGGCTCTGTCCCACAATTTCGAGCTCCAGCGAAAGACAACCCAGCTCTTGCGCGAAGCCCCCCGCTCTTGCCGGCCACTCGGCAATCAGCGCGGCATCCTCGCGGTAGTCATCGAGCCCGATTTCGCGCAGTTCAGAAGGGTCCTCGAGCCGGTAGAAGTCAGCATGTACCATCGGCAAGCGCAGTGGCGGAGCGTCATAGGTTTCGATGATGGTGAAAGTGGGCGACGGCACTTCGTTTTCATAGCCCAGCGCCTTCAATATCGCGCGCGCGAGCGTGGTCTTTCCAGCGCCAAGATCGCCTTCAAGCGCGACGACGTCGCCCGGCCTCAGCCGTGCGGCGATCCGTGCACCGAACGCTTCCATCGCTGCGAGGTCATGCAATTCCTCGATCACGGCAGCCGAACCATCGCGGTTGTGCCCACACCCTTGCGGCTTTCCAGCGTCAGCGTTCCGCCATGCGCTTCGACCAGTTGGCGAGCGAGCGGAATGCCGAGGCCCTGGCGCCGCTCGACCTTGCCATCGGTTGTCACCCACAAGCCTTCCATCAAGCGCCCAAGCTCCTGCTTGGTCATGCCGGGGCCGTTGTCCGACACGACGATCCGCGCACCTTCGTTGATCCATGCAATGTCGATCAGGATCTTGCCACCCTTGCCCGTAGCCGCGATCGAATTGTCAATCAGATGGCCGATGGCGCGCGCTAATTGTCTTTTATCGGCTTCAATCGCCCCTCCCGGATTGCCCCTGAGATCGACTGTTAGCCCGGCTTCCTTGATTGCCTTCTCACGCTCGCGCACGACCTCGGTCACGAAAGAAAGTAGCTCAAGCCGCTGCTTAGAAATCGGCAGCAAGCCTGCTTCACTCTGAGACAGGTCGAGTACGTTCTCCACCTGCTCGGTTAGCCGCGCGACCGATTCAAGAATCGCATCGACATATTCCTTCGACTGGTCGCTTACTGGCCCAGCGGCCCCGCTCTGGATCAATTCGGCGAAGCCGCCGATCGACGTTAGCGGTGTACGGAATTCATATGACATGTTGGCGAGGAAGCGGGCCTTCACGGCATCGGCCTCTTCCAGCGCCTGGTTGCGCTCGCGCAGCGCGGTTTCAGCCATTTGCGAATCGGTGATGTCGAGCACCGTCAGCAGGCCATTGCCATCGGGTAGCGGAACTCCGGCGAATTCGAGCGTACGGCCATCCGCCAGTTCGACCCGTCCGCCCTTCTCTCGCCGATCCAGCGTGGCTGCGCGCACGATGTCGCCAATCGCTTTAGCTTGCCGGGGCTGGGCGAGGTTCGGCGCGATTGCCGCGAGCAATTCGTCTGCAGAAGGATGGTTATCGAGCAATTCGGGTTCGAGGCCCCATGTGCCCGCGAAGCTGCGGTTCCACACTTGCAACGATCCGTCAGGCGCGAACACTGCGAGCGCCTCGAAAAGACTGTCGAGCATGGCGGTGCGCGTGCGGAGCAGCGTGTCGCGCGTTGCGGAGAGCGCGAGTTGCTCGGTGCGGTCCTCTGCGAAGACCACAAGGCCACCGTCTGGCATGGGCTGCGCCACTATGCGCAAATGCATGCCGCCGGGCAACGGCCAGGCTTCCTCTCGCGCTTCGTTCGCGCCAAACCATTCCAGATGCTCGCGACGCCAGGCCGGGAAGTCGCGGACTTCGGGCGTGCGCCGTTTCTCTCGGGCATCGCTCAGGAATCGATCGAATTGGACCCCCTCACCGACGATTCCGAAGGGTAAATCAAAAAGTCGCAGGAATGGCTGGTTGGCGAAGACTAGCTTCTGCGCCGTATCGAATTGCGCCACGCCCACCGAAAGCTGGTCGAGCATCGCACGCTGCGCCTGCCTGAACGCCCGCAATTCTCGAGCCTGCTGTTCGATTTCTTCAATGTCGATCGCATATCCTGCGATACCTTCCTCGCTGATCGGCAGGTCGCTGACGCGCAAAAGACGGCGCTCGCCATGGATTGTGGCCGGGACTGTCCGTTCGGGAGCTCCGCCATGCTCCGCAACCTCGCGCGCGATATCGCCGGCAGCTTTACCCTTCTCGGGTTCAAGCAATTCGATCTGGCGGGTGACGACCGTTTCCGCATCTTCGGCCCCCACGGCATCGACATAGGCGCGGTTGACGAGCCGCAAGCGCGCGTCGCGCCCGCGGAACCACATCGGGATCGGTGCAGCTTCGATCAATCCAACGAGCGCGGTGAAGTCGCCTTGTGCCTGAGCTGCCTCTACACGCAGCCTCGTGAGTTCGCCTTCGCTTTCAGTAAAGTCGAATATCCACACGAGCGCCGCGCCGCCTGGCGCAATCCGGGGATCCGCTAGCGTGCCGCGAAATGCAAAGCTGCGGCCAGGACCGGGAATACTGAACGACAGTCGAAACGGAGCTGCGGTCTTCTGAGTGCGGCGGACCGCTTCGGACAACTGCGAAAGTTGGTTCGCAGTGATACCGAAACCATCCTCGCCGCTTGCCAGCTCGGTGAGGAACTCTGGCACCTTATCCAGGCCCAACCAGCCCGCCAACCGCTCATGCGCTTCGATCCGTCCGTCGCTGCGCACCAGCATCGGGATGGCCGGGGCTTCCTCCAGCATCCCGTTGACGCGTGCCAAAGACCGCCTCAGCGCCTCATGCCTCCGTGATCGATGCGTGACGCGGATCATCATCATGGCGGCAGCGACCGTCCATGCCGCCAGCAACAAGCCAATCAATGCCAAGGGTATGTGTGAAAGCTCCATGTTATCCAGCTATGCGCGCGGAGCCCCGGATGCAACGCCCCTGAAAACGAAAAGCCCCCGCAAAGCGAGGGCTTTCCATTTATCAGCGACGAACCGCTGCGAAGTCAGTAGCGATAATGGTCGGGCTTGAACGGCCCTTCCATCGGCACGCCGATGTAGGAAGCCTGCTTCTGGCTCAGCTTGGTGAGCGTGACGCCGAGCTTTTCGAGGTGCAGCGCCGCAACCTTCTCGTCGAGGTGTTTGGGCAGCACATAGACCTGATTGTCGTATTCGTCTGACTTGGTGAACAACTCGATCTGCGCCAGCGTCTGGTTGGTGAAGCTGCTGCTCATCACAAAGCTGGGGTGGCCGGTGGCGCAGCCCAGGTTCACAAGGCGGCCCTTGGCGAGCACCAGGATCGACTTGCCATCGGGGAAGGTGACCAGGTCGGTGCCCGGCTTGATTTCCTTCCAATGGTAGTTGTCGAGTGCAGAAATCTGGATCTCGCTGTCGAAGTGGCCGATGTTGCACACGATCGCCATGTTCTTCATCGACTTCATGTGCTCGCCGGTGATCACGTCTTCATTGCCAGTGGCGGTCACGAAGATGTCGGCCCGCTTCGCCGCATCGTCCATCGAGACGACTTCATAGCCGTCCATTGCAGCCTGAAGCGCGCAGATCGGGTCAATCTCGGTCACCATCACGCGGGCGCCACCGTCGCGCAGCGAAGCGGCCGAGCCCTTGCCCACGTCGCCATAGCCTGCAACGCAGGCAACCTTGCCCGCCAGCATGACGTCAGTGGCGCGGCGGATCGCATCGACCAGCGATTCCTTGCAGCCATAGAGGTTGTCGAACTTCGACTTGGTCACGCTGTCGTTAACATTAATCGCGGGGAACGGCAGCTTGTCTTGCTTGGCGATCTGGTAGAGGCGCATCACCCCAGTGGTGGTCTCTTCCGAAACACCCTTGATGTTCTTGACCGACTTGGTGAGGTAGCCTGGCCTGGCCTTGACGAAGGCATTGAGCGCGCGCTGGAACTCGATTTCCTCGGCATTTGTCGGATCGGGCATGGTTTCGCCCGCTTCGATCCGCGCGCCCCACAGCGCGAACATGGTGGCGTCACCGCCATCGTCGAGGATCAAGTTGGCTGTCAGGTCAGAATCGCTCTCGCTCGCCCAGTCGAAGATCTTACCGACATAGTCCCAATATTCGGCCAGCGTTTCACCCTTCACCGCGAACACCGGGATTCCGCTTGCGGCGATCGCGGCGGCGGCATGGTCCTGCGTCGAGAAGATGTTGCAGGTGGCCCAGCGCACTTCGGCGCCAAGCGCCACCAGCGTCTCGATAAGCACCGCGGTCTGGATCGTCATGTGCAGCGAGCCAGTAATGCGCGCACCCTTGAGCGGCTGCGACGCGCCATATTCCTCACGCAGCGCCATCAAGCCCGGCATTTCGGTTTCGGCGATAGAAATTTCATCGCGACCGTATTCGGCGAGCGAGATATCCTTGATGATGTAATCTTGGGCTGCGTTGGCCACGAACAAGCTCCTGCAAAGGCAATGCGCGCCAGTCTGCGGCGCTCGGGGAATTGCGTGTGGGAGCCTGTAGCGGCTGCCCTAGCGCGAAGCAAATATAAACGAATCTTTATATGCTCTATTATTGCGGAGTGCCGCCAAGCCTCTATATCGGGCGCTCACAGATGGGATAACGAAAGGATATTACGCTATGACGATTTCGGTTGGTGACAAGCTTCCTGACGTCAAACTGACCAAGGCGACCGAAAGTGGCCCCGAACAGGTCAGTTCGGCGGAATATTTCGCCGGCAAGAAGGTGGCGCTGTTCTCAGTGCCGGGCGCCTTCACTCCCACTTGCTCGGCACGGCACCTTCCCGGCTATGTCGAGAAGGCGGCAGAACTGAAAGCCAAGGGTGTCGACGAAATCGTCGCCACCGCAGTCAATGACGCATTCGTGATGGGCGCCTGGAACAAGGCCGCGGGCAGCGACGACATCACCATGCTCGCCGACGGCAATGGCGCCTTCGCCGAAGCGGTTGGCCTGACCATGGACGGCTCGGGCTTCGGCATGGGCAAGCGCGGCCAGCGTTATTCGATGGTGGTCGAAGACGGCGTGGTGAAGGAACTCAACGTCGAAGCGCCGGGCGATTTCTCGGTCTCGAGCGCGGAGCACATGCTCGGCCAGCTCTAACGGTGGCTATCCCGATTTGCAGCGTGACGATGCAGCTTTAGTTGACGGAATGCATACGCGGGGCGCCTTCTTCGAAGGCGCCCCGTTTCAAGTTGGATGATCGACGGTTCAATGAGCCTGCCCCCGGGGATGAAAGAGGGCGCGGCGAAATTATCAGGCGAAATCGGTATAGGAGAAGCCCCGATCATACCGCGTCATGCGCATCCTCACGAAACCAGCCGCGCCGATAGAATATCCAGCCGCACCAATTCGTGGCATAAAGCCCAAGCGCCGCATAAATCGCGGGCATGGGATTATCGATTGTTCTTACCGAACCGGCATAGCTCTCGATGGCAATATAGGCCAGCGTGCCGATGCCTCAGAACAGCGGGAACGCCGCAAAGCTGGCGAGCCCCATCATCTTGTGGAACGCCCGCTTGCCATTGTGGATCGACCAGCGCTGCACGATCACCAGCACGGCCCAAAGCAGCGCGCCCGCGGCATAGACATGCCATGCGGACTTCCCCGCCGGCAATTGGGAGAGATAGCCCGACCATAAGGCCCATAGGGTGAGCCCCAGCATGACAATCAGGTAACGGTGCACATTGGCGAGCGGCATGGCAATTCTTCCCCCTCGAGAATCGACCCGGAAAGCTGTTTGCAAGCGGCCCGCGCTAAATTCAATGGGCCGCGCGACCCGTTCAGCCGTATCCCATCAGCTTGAGCACTTCCTCGCGGCTGCGCTGATCCTCCAGGAAGGTGCCAATCATCCGGCTAGTCACCATGCTGACGCCGGGTGTGCGGACACCTCGACCGGTCATGCAGCCATGCTCGGCCTCGATCACCACCGCCACGCCCTTGGGCTCGAGATTCTCCCATATGCATTGGGCGACTTCCGCTGTGAGCCGTTCCTGGATCTGCAACCGACGCGCAAAACCGTGCAGCACCCGCGCAAGTTTCGAAATGCCTACGACGCGCTTGTCAGGCAGATATGCGATCGCAGCCTTGCCGGTGATTGGCGCCAGGTGATGTTCGCAGTGGCTCTGGAACGGGATATCCTTGAGCAGCACGATCTCGTCATAGCCGCCCACTTCCTCGAAAATGCGGCAGAGATGGATTGCCGGGTCTTGGGCATAGCCCTGGCAATACTCCAGCCATGCCCGTCCCACGCGCTTGGGCGTATCGAGCAGCCCTTCGCGCGCGGGATCGTCGCCCGCCCATTCGATCAGCGTACGGATCGCGTCCTGCACATGCTCGGGCACGTCGGGTTTGCCGAGCGGGTTATCTTCATCGTGATCGTGCTGACAGCTCATGCTGGCTTCCTGCTGCTGCTGCTGTTGTCGGGGCACGCCTTCCGGCGCGGCCCTCCCCCTTTGCGGAAAAAGCGCCGCTTGGCAAATGACCGGGCGTCATGCCGCTTACTTGCCCGGCTTGTCCTGCTCGAGGCCACTCCCATATTGAAGCAGCCATGCGCGAACATCTTGGCCCTCCCGCGGAAGATTTCGAACGGCTGGCGCGCCGTGCGCTGGATACCATGCCCGACCGTTTCCGCGCCGAACTCACCAGCGTCGTGCTGAAAATCGAAGAGTTCGCCAGCCGCGAACAGCTCGAATCGGTCAGGATATCGAGCCGATGGGAGCTGAGCGGGCTCTACGCAGGCAGACCGCTAACCGAAAAGACCATCTGGGAATCGGGCGACATGCCTCCAGTGATCAGCCTGTTCCGCCAACCGCTGCTCGCTGAGATGTATGAAACCGGTGTTAGCCTGGCCGAGCTGGTGCATCACGTTGTGGTGCATGAGGCCGGCCATCACTTCGGATTTTCCGACGACGACATGCATGCGATCGAAGACAGGGAAGAAGACTAAATCTCGCAGCGGTTGGCAGCTCCAACACAAAAGGCCACGCCTCTGAAGAGGGATGGCCTTTTGATGGCGCACCCGGAACGATTCGAACGTCCGACCCCCAGATTCGTAGTCTGGTGCTCTATCCAGCTGAGCTACGGGTGCGCGCTGGAGCGGCGACATAAGGGGGCTTGGTGCGCTTGGCAATCCCTTATCCGGCATCTTGCGCAAAGAGATTACGTGCCAGCGTAACATCGAGCGGCGGCTTCGCCAGCGCAAACACTTCGGACGGCGTGAACCAGCCGATCTCCTCGCCCTCCAGCGAATGCGGATCACCCCGCCACTCCCGCAACATGTAAAGCAGTATGACAATCGGCGGAGCGCCCGATTCGTCCGTCCCCTGCGCAAACCCGGCGGGCTGGAATCCTTTTGAGTCGACCGCTATGCCGAGTTCCTCATGAAGCTCACGCGAGAGTGCTTCAACCGGAGATTCCGTGGATTCGACCTTGCCGCCGGGGAACTCCCACAGCCCGCCGTAATGCTTGTGCAGCGGCCTGCGGTGCATCAGCCAGCGTCCTTGCGCATCCTGCAAAGCTGCGGCCACCACCAGCATCCATGTCGGAATATTTTCCACTTGAAGCGCCCCAATCAACCTCTTCTTAACGGGTTGAGCCGAAGAGCGAAATTGTCAGGATACAGTCACAGAGGTCGTCCATGAAATTGTCTAATTTCCTTTAGCATATCGGAATCGACAATTCCGGGACAACCGCAGTTGAATACGGCCTGCTCGTGAGCTTGATCGTGATTGCCTGCATTGGTGGCATGAATACTTTTGTCAATTCCAGTGACGGCATGTGGACTAACGTCACGAACAGGGTGAGCGAGGTGGTGGATCGCCAGCAGTAAAGTCGGAGGGTCCGGAATTAGGACCTTTTTAAGAGCTGCCCTCTATTACCGCAAAAGTCCCTACGGTCTTTCGACTGGCGGGCACGGGTACCGAAGACTGAAACTAGGAGACTAGACATGAAGTTCATCAACAAGCTGCTTCGCGACGAAAAGGGCGCGACCGCCATCGAATACGGCCTGATTGCTGCTCTCATCGCCGTTGCTGCGATCACCGCGATGTCGTCGCTCGGTGACAACCTGAACACCACGTTCAACAGCGTTTCGGACGAACTGTCGGCTGCTAACAGCTAAGTTAGCGCGCAGTTTGCGAAAAGAAAAGCGGCGGGGGAAACCCCGCCGCTTTTCTTTTGTGCGCGGCAGAAATGGTGGATCGGCGTAGTCCCTAGCTTGCCCTGATCACCAGCTTGACCCGCTGGCCAAGCTGGACTTCTTCGTTCGAAGCAAGCCGCGTTGAGCACGCGGAACCGTTCGATCTGCGCATCATCGAACGCCATGCGTCGCGCCAGCGAGGCAACTTTCTAACCGCGCTGCACCGTCACCACGTCGATCCGCCGCGGAATCACTTCCGCTGCCTCGCAAGAGCGAAGGGCCGTGCTGCAATGCCGGATTAGCTTGCGCCGATTTGCAGGAAACGCTCTTCGCGCATGCGCTTGATTTCGTCCGCTGGCAGCTTGACGAGCTTGTCGAGCTCTTCGGCGATAGTGTTGCCAAGCCCTCGCGCCATGGCTTCGGGTGCGCGATGCGCACCGCCGACCGGTTCCTTTAAGATGCGATCAATCACCTTGAGCCGCTTGAGGTGCTGCGCAGTCACCTTCATCGCTTCGGCTGCATCGGGCGCCTTTTCCGCAGTCCGCCACAGGATCGAAGCGCAGCCTTCGGGCGAGATCACCGAATAGACCGCATGTTCGAGCATCAGCACGCGCTCGGCGCTGGCCAGCGCCACAGCCCCGCCCGAGCCGCCCTCACCCACAATCGTCGCCACCATCGGCACCGGCAGCGCAAGGCAGGCCTCGGTCGAACGAGCGATCGCTTCGGCCTGGCCGCGCTCTTCGGCTTCGACACCGGGGAAAGCACCCGACGTGTCGACCAGTGTCACCACCGGCAGGTTGAAACGTCCGGCCAGCTCCATCAGGCGTATCGCCTTCCGATAGCCCTCGGGCTTGCCCATTCCGAAATTGTGCCGAAGGCGAGTTTCGGTGTCGTGGCCCTTTTCGTGGCCGATCAGCACGACACGCCGGCCCTTGAGCCGCGCGAATCCGCCCAAGATCGCTTCGTCTTCGCCAAAATAGCGATCGCCACCGAGCGGAACGAACTCGTCAAAGGCATGCTCCACGTAATCGCGGAAGTGCGGCCGCTGCGGATGGCGCGCCACCTGCGTCTTCTGCCAGGGCGTGAGCGAGGCATAGGTACTCGCCAGCAAGTCCCGGCTTTTCTTCTCGAGCCGCTTGAGTTCGGCCGCGATATCGACCGTATCGCCCTCGGTGGCGTCGCGCAGCTCGGCAATCCGCTCTTCGAGCTTTGCAACCGGCCTCTCGAAATCGAGATAGGAAATCATTGTGCCCCGCTAGTCTGATGTTCCGCTTCGGGCAAGAGGATGGCGTGCATTCACCAGCGCGACCAGCCGCGCGGCATCCACATGCGTGTAGATCTGCGTGGTCGAAATATCGGCGTGACCGAGCAGGGTCTGGAGCACGCGCAGGTCCGCCCCGCCCTCCAGCAAATGGGTGGCAAAGGCATGGCGCAGCACGTGCGGGCTGATCGATTGCGAGTCGATATCGGCGCGCGCAGCAAGTTCGCGAAGCAGCTGGAACAGCCGCATCCGGGAGAGATGCTTGGCGCGCGAGGGGAAAAGAAAGCGTGCGCTACCTGCCCCTTCCTCCTGCCGCACCGCGAGCCATCGCGACAATGCTTCGCGCGCACGCTCGCTCACCGGCACCATGCGCCCCTGCCCGCCCTTGCCCATCACTGTCAGCAATGGCGCGTCACGCGGCACCGAGGCGAGCGGCAGCGAGACGAGCTCGCTGGCGCGCAGTCCCGATCCGTATAGCAGTTCGAGCAGTGCCAGCTGCCTTATGGCGGCGGGCTTGCCGCTATCTGCCTCTAACTCGGCACGCTCGAAAAGCCGGTCGACTTCGGCGTGCGAAAGGATTTTGGGCAACGGACGGCGAGCGCGTGGACGCGGCAGCACGCTCGACGGATCGTCGCTGCGCCAACCCTCATCCATCGCGAAACCGAAAAATTGTCGCAGTGCCGAGCTCTTGCGTGCCACACTCGAAGGCGCAAGGCCTGACCATGCCGCCGCCAGCCGCCCGACCACTTCGCGATCAGCCCGGGCGAGGTCGCCGATCACCCCCTCCGCACCGTCGAGATCACGGCGATAGGCCGCCAGCGTGTTCGCCGCGGCCCCGCGTTCGGCTGCCAGCATATCGAGAAAGGCCTCGGTCGCCGCGCCCATCAGCCGCGCGCGATCGCCTCCGCCGCGATCATTCGCGCTTCGGCTTCCAGCCCGACTCGGCGCAGGGCCGAGACGGCGTGATAGAGATGCAGCGGCGTCATCCGCTGCCAGCCTTCGCCCTGCATCCCCAATCCGGCGAGCAGAGCCACGAGCGCGCGATTGTCGACATCCGCCGCCCGCTCGATCGTCAGCGTCCAGCGGGTCTCGCGGGCGAGATTGAGCGAAACGCGCTGCGAATAAGTGCCCAAATCACCCGAAGAAATCCGGCCCAGCCCGGCAAGCCCAGCCAGCAGCAGCCGCGAGCGGCGCTCGCCCGAACTGTCGTCATCGTCGATGAAGCCGGCGATGGCATCTCCTGACACAGGCCCATTGGCGCGAACGTTGGTCAGCGCAACCAAGGCCCAGCCCATGCTGCCAGGTTCGACCACACGGCTCCACGCCGCTGCATCGCGATCGAGCCCGGCAGTGAGCATGGAAGCGAGCAATGCTGGCGCCGCATCCGCATAATCCGCCTTGGCAGGCATGCGCGCTGCGGCATAGGCGGTGAGGACATAGCGCCCGTAATCATTCGCGACGTCACCGCCCCAAAGCTCCTGCATCGCCGAAAGCCGCGCTTGCGGATCGGCACCGACATAGGCTTCGCGCAACTGCGTTGCGATGTCCGCCGCCTCGCCGGTGATCGTCTCGTCAGCATAAATCTGGCTGTAGAGGTCGATCATCGCTCGCGAGGAGAAAATGCCTTCGCGCGCGGCGCGGTCCGCAACCGCTGCACGCTGGGTTAGTGGCGCCATCGGCGTGATCGCCCAGGCCCGCTCGTAATAGGGTCCGGCGTTGGCGCGCAGGTTCTCAGGGATTTCTTCGCCCACCGCATTGGCGAGTGCGAAGCGCCAGGGATTGAGTTCGTCAACGTCGTCCCATTCGACATCGACCGCGCGCCGGCCCCGGCCCGCGGCCCCCGCCACGCGCTGCGCCAGCAGCACGTCGATGCGCGGCGCCAGCTCGGTGCGCAGCGCCCGGTCGAGCTGCGAGCCAGCAAGCACGCCCTCGCCCGCATAGGAATTGCAGATGGCGCGCAGCATGGCCCATTGCGGATCTTCGCGCGCGATCCCTTTCAGCCGCACAACGGGGCAAGCGCCGACGATATCGGTGGTGGCGAGATATGCCTCAAGCCCCGCGCCGATCATCGCACCGTTCCAATTTCCGGAGTCGACATCCTGCAACAGCGCTCGCGCGGCGGCATATTCGCCCATTCGGTTGAGCGCCTGAGCGCGCAGTGCCGCGAATTCGACCGGGTCCATGCCCGCCGGCGCGGCAAGGCGACTCGAAAGCGCGCGGCGCAGCAGGATGTGGCCCCAGCGAGAAACAACCGGCCCCTGCAACCCTGCCAAGATCGCGCGCACCAGCGTCAAAGGTTGGCCCGCAAGCGAATTGGAATACAGCCCGCCTTCGCTGGAATCGATCACGCCCACACGGCTCATTGCTCGGCGCGCGGCGGGCGGGAGGTCGTTGCTCGGCCGAAGCCCTAACAGTTCGTCCAGCTCGTCTGGCGACATCTGCTCGAGTTCTTCGGCGGACGGGACTGTCGAGAAGTCGAAATCGGACAGGCCCGGAACCCGTACCATGCTGCCGGACAGAGGCTGCACCACCGCGCTTCCCGCCGCTGACGGCGCGCCGGGTACCGGCTGGGCCAAGGGGCGCGGTGTGGAAGTGGGCGCCGGAATGGGGTCGTCAAACCCCGGGGGCAGCAGTGATTCGGGCGCGTCCTGCGCGAAAGCGAGCGTCGCAAAGAGCGCAATCGCTGCGCCGCCCAGCCATTTCCAACGGGCCATCAGCGCGCCTCCGGCACAGGTATTTCCTGCGTGATCTGGTGGATCGGCTCTTCACCACCGTCGAACCATGCGATTACGAGAATACCGCCGATCAGCGCCAGCCACATCAGCGCCTTGCTGCTCGGAAGCGGCAATGCGCCGGGCCTGCGCGCCATTGATTGATCCATCGGAAGAATTGAGCTGCGCTTGCGTACCATGTTGCATGGGCACTAGCCCATCTATAGGCCCATCGGCAATGACCGAAGATCACCCTTCCCTCAGCCGAGAACGGCTCTCCAGCATCGCCGCACGGCTCGATCGGCCCCTGGTGCTGGTCGGGCTGATGGGCGCTGGAAAATCCACCGTTGGCCGTCGCCTCGCCGCGCAGCTCGATCGCAAATTCGTCGATGCCGACGAAGCGATCGAGAGTGCGGCGCAGCGCAGCATCTCGGAGATCTTCGAACAATTCGGCGAAGCCTATTTCCGCGACGGAGAGCGGCGGGTGATCGCGCGGCTGATCGAGGAGCATGACGGGGTGATAGCCACAGGTGGCGGGGCATTCGTCAATGATGAGACCCGCGCGCTGATCCTGGACAAGGCGATTGCGGTGTGGATCGATTGCGCGATAGACACGCTGGTCGAACGCACCAGCCGCCGCAACACGCGGCCGCTCCTGAAATCAGGCAATCCGCGCGAAATCCTCACCCGTCTCTACGAAGATCGGCGCGGCTTCTATTCGCAGGCGCCGATCCATGTCATGAGCGACGCTGGTCCTAACGATGCGACCGCGACGAAGATTCTGGAGGCGCTTGAGGAATGGCTGTAATCCCGGTCGAACTGGCGGGCCGAAGCTATAACGTGCTGGTCGGGCGCGATCTGCTCGACCAGGCCGCGAGCCATGCGGCCGCCTTCATTCGCAAGCCGCGCGTGGCCGTGGTGGCGGATCGCAATGCCCGCGCGCATCACGGGGCGCGGCTCGAAGCTGCCCTCGCCGCCGATGGGCGCAGCGTGGCGTGGTACGATGTCGAGCCGGGCGAAGGGTCCAAGAGCTGGCAGGGGTTGCAGGCGCTCACCGAATGGCTGCTCGAACAGGGCGTCGAGCGCGGCGACCATGTCTTCGCGCTGGGCGGCGGCGTGGTTGGAGACCTAACCGGCTTCGCCTGCGCCATCCTAAAGCGCGGCTGCGGCTTCGTGCAAGTCCCGACAACGCTGCTGGCGCAGGTCGACAGCTCGGTCGGCGGCAAGACCGCGATCAACACAGCTGCGGGAAAGAATTTGATCGGCGCCTTCCACCAGCCTTCGCTGGTGCTGGCTGACCTGACCGCGCTCGACACGCTGCCCGATCGCGAAATGCGCGCCGGTTATGCCGAAGTGATCAAATACGGCATCCTCGGCGACAGCGACTTCTTCGACTGGCTGGCGAAAAACGGCACCAGAGTGCTCGCGCGCGATCCCGAAGCGCTGGCCCACGCAGTCGCCACCAGCGTCGAGGCCAAGGCGCGCATCGTCGCCGAAGACGAGCGCGAGACGAGTGGCGCACGCGCATTGCTCAACCTTGGCCATACATTCGGCCATACGCTGGAGGCTGAGACTGGCTTTTCGGACAGGCTGCTGCATGGCGAAGGGGTGGCGCTCGGCATGGTGCTCGCCGGACGCTATTCGGCGCGGTGCGGCCTGATCGGCGATGCGGACGCGCAGAAGGTCGCCAGCGCCATCGCCGCCGTGGGCCTGCCAGCGGAGATTTCCGCGCTCGGCATGCAATGCGACGGGCGCCGCCTTGCCGAACATATGCTGCACGACAAGAAGATGGATGCAGGCACCCTGCCCTTCATCCTGCTGCGCAGCATCGGTGCAGCATTCATGGCGCGCGACGTCGAATTGAGCGACGTGGCGGCCTTTCTCGACGAGCAGCTAGGACACAGCTAGATCGTCACAAACGCAGGCATGAGGGGAGTTCTGCATGACCGTTGCCGATGCAACACCCGATCTGGGTTTCGACTGGGAAGATAAGAGCTTCCTTGGCCACCCTAAGGGTTTGGGATATCTCGCTTTCACCGAGGCGTGGGAGCGTTTCAGCTATTACGGCATGCAGACGCTGCTGGTGCTCTACATGGTCAACTTCCTCCTCAAGCCGGAAGAGGTCGGGAGCGTGGCCGGGATCGAGCAGTTGCGCGCACTCTATGGCGGGCTTGAGGGGCAGGCATTCGCCAGCGCGATCTTCGGCACCTATGCCGCCAGCGTTTACCTGACACCGATCCTGGGCGGATGGATCGCCGACCGCTTTCTGGGCAAGCGCCGCACCGTGCTGCTGGGCGCGATCACCATGGCGCTGGGCCATTTCCTGATGGCCTTCAACGTCACATTCCTGTTCGCGCTGCTGTGCCTGATCATC
The DNA here is from genome assembly GCA_023260985.1 of Altererythrobacter sp. Classification (GTDB taxonomy): domain Bacteria; phylum Pseudomonadota; class Alphaproteobacteria; order Sphingomonadales; family Sphingomonadaceae; genus Erythrobacter. Next base: position 40,483 of record JALRKY010000076.1, read on the forward strand.
GGTTCGGGCATGTTCAAGGGCAATATCGCGAGCCAGGTCGGCAGCCTCTACAAGCCCGAGGACCTGCGCCGCGCGGACGCCTTCCAGATCTTCTATCTCGGCATCAATGCCGGTGTAATCGCCTCACCCTTTATCGTCGGCACGCTCGGGGAGACAGTCGGCTGGCACTGGGGTTTCGGTGCCGCAGGCGTAGGCATGCTGATAGGCCTCGGGATCTACGTCGCAGGCCAGAAGTACCTGCCCAAGGAACATTTCGACGTTCCGGGAAAAGAAGCGGCAGCCGCGGCCAAGGCCCCGCGCGATCCGATGTCCCGGCAGGATTGGCTCGCTACGCTGGCACTGGTTTTGCTGATCCCGGTCATGGCGATCGCGATCGTGCCCAATAACCAGATCTTCAACGCCTACCTCGTCTGGGGCGACCAGCAGTTTGCGCTCTATTGGGCCGGTGAAAAGCTGCCGACCAGCTGGCTTATCTCGCTCGACGCGGTGGTTTCGGTCAGCTTCCTTGCTGGCGTTGCCGGTTTCTACCGCTGGTGGAAGACCAGGTGGCAGGAACCCGACGAACTCAGCAAGATCATCATCGGATCGCTTTTCTCGATCGGCGGGATGGCCTGTCTCTATATGGCGGCAGCCACCACCCCGCCCGGCGAAAAGATCGACCTGTTCTGGCCGGTGATGTTCCACATCGTGAACTCGATCGGCTTTGCACATATGCTACCCGTCAGCCTGGCGCTGTTTGCGCGGCTGGCGCCCAAGCAGATCAACGCCACGGTGATCGGGCTCTATTACCTCGCCTTTTTCGCTGGCAATGCGCTGGTGGGCTATGTCGGCGGCTGGTTCGAGACGATGCCGGTGACGCAGTTCTGGCTGATCCACATGGGCTTCGCCGCGACTGCGGGCGTAATTTTCGTGCTGTTCAAGCTGCTGCTCGCACCGAGATTGATGCACCGGGCACACTCCGAAGACGTGGCGCTGGCATGACCCGTTTCATCGACCTTTCAATCCCGATCACCAATGACGTGATCTCCGATCCGGAGGTGATGCGGCCCAAGGTCACATACATGACCCATGAAAGCACGTGGCAGCAGATCGCCATGTTCTTTCCGGGTCTCGAAAAAGCTGACCTGCCCGACGGCGAAGGCTGGGCGGTGGAGATGCTCGAACTCTCCACCCACAACGGCACGCATATGGACGCGCCTTGGCACTACCATTCGACCACCGACAGCGGAGCCAGCCCCGCACCCAGCATCGATGAAGCGCCGCTCGACCGCTTCTTCCGCCCCGGAGTGAAGCTCGACTTCAGCCATCTGCCGCATGGCCATGTGGTGAGCGGGGCCGAAGTCGAAGAGGCGTTCGCAAAGATCGGCTACGAAGTGCAGCCGCTCGACATCGTGCTTATGCAGTCAGGCGCTGTCTATGGCACCGAAAACTTTACCGATCAGGGCGTGGGCCTGGGCGCGGAAGCGACACTGTGGCTGACCGAACGCGGTGTGGAAGTCGTCGGCACCGATGCCTGGAGTTGGGACGCACCCTTCAGCCACACCGCGCGGCGCTGGGCGGAAACGCACGATCCTTCGATCATCTGGGAAGGCCATAAGGCGGGCCGCATCCGCCCCTATTACCAGATCGAGAAGCTGACCAACCTCGCCGCGCTGCCCAGCCACGGCTTCATGTTCAGCTGTTTCCCGGTGAAGATCGAGCGCGCCAGCGCAGGCTGGATCAGAGCGGTGGCGATCATCGGGCAAGAATGGCGAATCCCGGAGGCGAGGTAATGGCGGAAAGCGATCCTCTTCGCGTCGAGCGACATGGTGCGGTGACCAGCGTCTCGATCAACCGGCCGGAAAGGCGCAACGCGCTTACTCCGGAAATGCTCGTTTCCTTGCGAGAAATAGCGGAATCATTTCGCGGGGACGATCAGACGCGCGCTGTGGTCATTCGCAGCGACTGCGCCGATTTCAGCGTCGGCATGGATATCGGGCGAATGGACAGTGAATCGCCGCCGATTGCCTCGCTACGCCGTAGCGCCGAAAACGGTGCGCTGCTGATGCGCGCGATCCGCGAAATCCACCAGCCTACGCTTTGCCTGGTTCGCGGTGTCGCGACCGGAGGCGGCGCATGCATCGCTTCGGCATGCGATTTTCGCTTCGGCACGCCCGATGCGCGCATCGGATATGGCGAAGTGAAACTGGGCATAAACCTGATGTGGCATGCATTGCCGCTGGCCATACAGGCGGTGGGCCTGTCGCGCGCCAAGCGCATGGTCATGACCGGGGAATTGTTCGACGCGGAAACGATGCGCGATTGGGGCTTCTTCGACGAAATCCTAAGCGACGATCAAGCTGAGGATCGCATCTTCGCAGCCGCCCGGACATATGCCGAACTACCGCCGATCGCGGTCCAGATGATCAAGCGAAGTGCAAACGCTTGGGCCGGCGCGCTGGACCAGGCGGTTATGCATGCCGATGCCGATCAATGGTTGCTGGCCAGCCGGACCGAAGATTTCCGCGAAGGCGTGGAAGCCTTTCGCCAAAAGCGGCCGCCGAGCTATCGAGGCGATTAGGCTTCCCCGCTATTCGAGTTCCAAAATGATCGCATCGACCGCCAGGCTGTCGCCCTCGGCTGCGTTGATCTTTGCCACTACCGCCTGCTTCTCGGCGCGAAGGATGTTTTCCATCTTCATCGCTTCGACCGTGGCGAGCGGCTGGCCCGGCTGGACCTCCTCGCCCTCGGCCACATGCAGCTTCACCAGCAGCCCCGGCATCGGGCAAATCAGCAGCTTCGAAAGGTCCGGCGGGACCTTTTCGAGCATGTGCCGCGCGAGATGCGCGATGCGAGCGGGCAGCACGCGCATCTGATGCGTCGCGCCACGCGTGGTCACGGAATAGCCGGTGCGGGTTGGCGCTAGCTGGATCGTCAGCGCTTCTCCTTCGAGCTCGATATCGACCATCGTCTCGCCCGGTGTGTAGTCGAAGCTGAGTTCGACCGGCTCGCCATCGACGGTAATCGCCTCTTCCTCGAGCACGACGGTATATTCATTGTCACCGATCTTCACCGCCCAGTCGCCCGGCGCGGCAAGGTCGTCATCCGCCAGCTGCTGGTCGATATGGCGCGCACGGTCGGCATCGGCCGTAGCGAGCACGCCGCCGATCGCTGCCAGTCCGCGAAGCAGGTCCTCTGAAGCTGCGGCGCCTTCGAACCCGTCAGGATATTCCTCGGCGATGAAGCCGGTGGTCAGCTCGCCCGAGCGGAAGCGCGGGTGCTGCATGATGGCGCTAAGGAAGTCGACATTGTGCCCCAGCCCCTTGATGCGGAAGGCATCGAGTGCCTGGATCTGCAAATCTGCCGCTTCGTCGCGGGTCTTGCCCCAGGTGATCAGCTTGGCAATCATCGGGTCATAAAACATGCTGACTTCGCCGCCTTCATAGACGCCGTCGTCCACGCGAACGCCGTCCACCCCGCGGCGGCCGTTTGCGCTGCCATCGTCGGTCCAGCCTTCGAGCGGCGGCTTATATTCGACCAGTCGCCCGGTCGACGGCAGGAAGCCGCGATAGGGGTCTTCGGCATAGACGCGGTTCTCGATCGCCCAGCCGTCGATCCCGACATCGTCCTGCGTGAAGCCCAGCTTCTCGCCCGCGGCAACGCGGATCATCTGCTCGACAAGGTCGATCCCGGTGATCGCCTCGGTCACCGGGTGCTCGACCTGCAGGCGGGTGTTCATTTCGAGGAAGTAAAAGCTCTCGCCGGTCTTGTCGGCGCCGCTCACGATCAGTTCGACCGTGCCCGCAGAGTGATATCCCACCGTCTGCGCCAACGCGACGCATTGCTCGCCCATCGCCTTGCGCATCTTGGGGGTGACGAAGGGCGAAGGCGCTTCCTCCACCACCTTCTGGTGGCGTCGCTGGATGCTGCATTCGCGCTCGTTGAGGTAGAGAACGTTGCCGTGCTTGTCGCCAAGGATCTGGATTTCGATATGGCGCGGGTCGAGGATGAATTTCTCAATGAAAACGCGGTCGTCGCCGAAGGAGTTGAGGCCCTCGCGCTTCACGCTTTCGAAGCCTTCGCGCACGTCCTTTTCATTATAGGCGAGCCGCATGCCCTTGCCGCCACCGCCGGCGCTGGCCTTCATCATCACCGGATAGCCGATGTCATTGGCGATCTTCACAGCATGCTCGGTGTCGTCGATCTCGCCGACATATCCCGGCACGACGTTGACGCCGGCTTCCTTCGCCAGCTTCTTGCTTTCGATCTTGTCGCCCATCGCGCCGATCGCGTTCACCGGCGGGCCAATGAAGGCGATGCCTTCCTTCTCCAGCGCTTCGACGAAACTGGCGCGTTCGGAAAGGAAGCCATAGCCCGGATGGACCGCCTCGGCTCCCGTCTGCTTGCAGGCGGCGATGATCTTGTCCGCGATCAGATAGCTTTCGGAAGCGGGCGACGGGCCGATGTGCACCGCCTCGTCCGCCATTTTCACGAACGGCGCGCGGGCATCGGCATCGGAATAGACCGCCACGGTCTGGATACCCATGCGGCGCGCGGTCTTGATGACCCGGCATGCGATTTCGCCGCGATTGGCAATCAGTATCTTGGAAAACAAACGGGCCTCCGAAGGTCGCAATGACGTCAAACGCCTATGCCCACCTCGAAGGCCCGTATCAAGCTAGTCAATTTCGGTTAGGCGCTACTCCGCTTCGGGGCGGTCGATATGGACCAGCGATTCCTTCTCATAGGCGATCAGCGAGTCGAATTCGTCGATCAGCTCCTGGCGCTTTTCTTCGCTGCCGGTGAGTTCCTTGAGCGCTTCCCAAGCCTTGGCGAATTCCGGGTTGCGCCGCCAGCTCATCTGGTCCGGCCCGGCCTTCATCGGCCACAGCGTGATCTGGTCGTAATCGCCGATATTGACGTGGATCGCCTTGGCCTCGATCCCGGCAGTCGTCAGCGCCTTGTCGAAATAGTCGTTGATGATCTCACGCGCCCGGCCAATCTTGCCCGGCTTGAACTTGGTCATCGTGAGTTGGTACCAATCGACATTCTGCCGTTCGATCTCGCCCGCTTCGTGGTGATCGGCAAGAGCAGGCGTTTCCCCGACGCCCATTGTGGTCGCAAGCGCGAATGCAGCAGCAGCCAGTATCGATTTACGCATAGGTCGTTCCCCCCCTGTTGGGAAATGCGACCCGATGGGGAGGACCCTAGCGGCCTTGGTAGCAAGCTATTGTATCAAAACGACATGGGTGTCGGAGAAACTCACTCCGCTGCCTCGCTCACTTCCTCGCCAGCAGGCGGCATGTTGTGGCCGAGCAGGCGCAGGATATCCGCCGCGCATTCGACCACGTTGGAACCGGGGCCATAGATGCCCTGCACGCCCTTTTCGCGCAGGAAATCATAGTCCTGCGGCGGGATCACGCCGCCTGCCGTCACCTTGATATCGGGCCGCCCGGCATCTCGCAGCAAATTGATGAGCTCGGGGATCAGCGTCTTGTGACCGGCGGCAAGGCTGGATGCGCCGACCACGTCCACCTGCTTCTGCAGCGCCAGCGCGGCGGTTTCCTTGGGCGTCTGGAACAGCGGCCCGGCGATCACATCGAAACCCATGTCGGCGAAAGCCGATGCGATCAAATTCGCCCCGCGATCGTGCCCGTCCTGCCCCATCTTGGCGATCAGGATGCGCGGCTTGCGGCCAAGGCGGTTCTCGACCGCTTCAACGCCGCGCGTCACCTGCTGATAGCGCGCATCCTCGGCATAGGCGGCCGAATAGACCCCCTTCACCGGGCGCGGCATGGTGTCATAGCGGCCGAAAGCCGCCTCCATCGCCGCTGAAATCTCGCCCAGCGTCGCATCGTGGCGCGCCGCCTCGACTGCGCGGGCCAGCAGGTTGACGTCAGTCTGGCGCTCCATCTCGGCCAGCACCGACGGCGGCAGCGGGATGCCGCGCTCGTCGCGCCCGGTGCGCAGCGCCTCGCTCTGGGCGTTCGGGCTGGCGCCTGCAGCCTCGGTCAGCGCCTTGAGCGCGGCCTGGCAAGCGGCCTCGTCGCGCGCGTCCTTCACCGCCCTGATCCGCGCAATCTGTGCCTCGCGCACGGCGTGGTTGTCGACCTCGAGCGTTTCGAGATGCTCTTCCTCGGCGAGGCGATACTTGTTCACGCCCACGATCACCGTTTCACCCTTGTCGACGCTGGCCTGCTTGTGCGCGGCGGCCTCTTCGATCGCGGCCTTTGGCTTGCCGGTGCCGACATAGGCGGTCATCCCGCCGGCGCTATCCACCTCGGCCATCAGCTTTTCGGCCTCTTCCACCAGCTTGGCGGTGAGCGCCTCGATGTAATAGCTGCCGCCCAGCGGATCGACGACGTTGCAGATGCCGCTTTCCTCCTGCAGCACCAGTTGGGTGTTGCGGGCGATGCGGGCGGAAAAATCGGTCGGCAGCGCGATGGCCTCGTCGAGCGCGTTGGTGTGCAGGCTCTGCGTGCCGCCGAGCATCGCCGCCATCGCCTCGATCGTCGTGCGGATGACGTTGTTGTACGGGTCCTGCTCGGTCAGCGACACGCCCGACGTCT
>JALRKY010000025.1 GCA_023260985.1 Altererythrobacter sp.
AACGATAGAGACGGACGATTGGGAAGGTCAAAGAAGAAATATTCACGAAAGGTACTATAATGAAAAATAGTCATCTTTTACCCATCACCTTCGGCATCTGCTGTACTCCTTTAAATGCTATGACACAAACGGACGATTACATATATCTGGAATGCAATCTACAGTCAGCAGTCTATGACTGTAGTAGAATTCAAGAAACCAACACGTGCGATTATTCTACATATTTTCAATTCACAGATTTCTATAGGTTTAGTGAGTCAAAAAATGATATTGGCGAATGGTATGTCGAATATAATGATTATCAAACTCTGTGCAAAATAATGACTTGTGACATAGGAAAAGAAGTAATTTACTGGGGTAAATCGGTCGATCCCGATGGATATACGTCCTGGTCAATGCAAATAAATAGACTGACAGGTGCCTTCAGTGGAGATAATAGAATAAATGCTAATCAACCAGACGGCAGTATGTACAATATTTCAGGTACCTGCACACAAGGTGAATCAAAGATAAGTAAGTTTAGAAAATTCTGATTATAAAATTCAGAAAACGTCATCAGTTGAAATAACCGGTTGAACGCCTTGAGGTTTTTGAAACCCAAAACCCGTGCACTTTAATATCCTATTATCTTATAATGCGACAAGACATTAATATAATAGGATTTTCTAAAAAATGGGTATCGGGAAGCAGGCAAAGGTTCTCACCAAAAAGCAATCCGAGATGGTGCTCACGCATCTGGGGCAGCACACGCAGAACGGTGTTCGAAACCAGCTGATCTTCCTTTTGAGCATCAAGAGTGGGTTGCGAGCAAAAGAGATCGCCAACCTCAAATGGGACATGGTGCTGGATTGCGAAGGTGCCGTTGGTGATACCATCAATCTCCCCAACTCATCATCGAAGGGTAACAGCGGCAGGGTGATTCCGCTTCACGCCAAGGTTCGTGAACTGCTCATTGCAATGCTGGAGCAAGCACCGATTGCATTGCCAGACGAGCACATCATCAAGTCGCAGCGCTCGAAATCTGTGTCAGCACAGGTCATCGTCAACATGTTCCAGGGTTGGTACCGGGAAATGGGTCTGATCGGATGTTCATCTCACAGCGGCAGGAGAACATTCATCACCGATGCTGCAAAGAAAGTTTCGCAAGTGGGTGGAAGCCTGCGAGATATTCAGATCATGGTCGGGCACTCATCCCTGCAAACCACACAGCGCTACATCGAGTACGATACAGCAGCGCAGCGAGCTCTGATCAATCTGCTCTAGAATGCGTTTTAATGCGCTCTAAAGCGATGCTGGTATGGATGCAGGGAAGGGTGGTCACATCGACCTTCCCCGGTTTCTGGTTGGAAACAAACTTTAACTCCATTGGACATCTCCTTTCGGTTGATATCCCGGGGTCCGGTCATTTGTTTTTGAATTCCATGGGCGTCGTAACTCCACTGCAACATGGAAAAATCGAGCTCACCTACCTGCTCAGTGAGTAGGATAAATTTGGATTGAAAAAGTAAATGCCCGAAGGCATTGTGTGAGTTCGTTCTTGGGTAACAGCATGGGGCGTATGTGTAGAAAAAATAGCTGGCGGAGCGTATCACTTGTCATCGCCCTTACGCTCTCAGTCCCTGCTCATGCAGGAATTGATCGGATAGACTTTAAGTATACCAGCCTGGCTCACCTTGGGTTCGGTGGCTCCGTTGTGACAACGCCGCAAGACCCGCAAGAGACACTTGATCTGGTCGCTAACTTCCTTCGATCTAACGGTGTGACTGTCACTAAAATTGAAGAAGGAAAAAATAGGTTTACGCAAACTGAAGGTGATCGAGCGTGTGAAGCTTGGGTTCATGCTATCTACAAGGCTGAATGGTCAGCTTTTTCCCGCAACAAGCTCAAAGAATACAAGAAAATTGATCGATCAGGGCAACCAGCTGGATGCTCTTCCCCAAAAAATCATTGGGTACAATATGGGTACTCAGTTCGACCTATGGAAACAGGTGTTAGTTACACCATACAAGGACTGATTGATCGTCCGATTACTTTTAATCAAAGCGGCGTCCGTCCTTCGTTTAGCACCATTTTTAGCGGATATAGCACGGCAAACGTCATCGGTATGGTCCCAACGCTATCGTCTAACACAACTAATTTTCAGACAACCTTCGTCATTCAAATTTGGAAGGACGCCAGCGACGATCGTACGTCAGTTTTCGCCTTGGCAGCCCCACGGGCTGATGGTGTGGAACCTGGACCAGGAGCATCTATCGGACATTTTTACCGCCCATATGCCGATGGTACGATTGAAAGTGTTGCAGTAGGTAACATCCTAAGTTTCGTTACGCAGAAGGCGATTACTGGAAAGTAAAGCGCTGAACATGTGCTAGTATTCAGATCCTGAAGGCAATGTGGGAAGCGCTAGAGCCACTTGCGCAGTTTCGGGGGATTCTTCAGAGCGAAGAGTTTGCAGGGATCTTTTGCGAAAATAATGACTTGTAGGCTGATCGGTGGTAAGGACCTTGCAATGAAAAATGCTAAAAGTGCCGCCTTACTCTTTCTAATCGGTTTGACAGCATGCTCTGACGCAATGGCTGAGGCACTCCAAGTCAGATGCACGGGAATTCAAACGTATACCGGGATGATGGGAACAGAATTGGAATTTATAAGCAGTGATTTGTTTGAGGCAACATATGAATTTGATGAAAATAATAAGAAAATATACATTCATATGCCTGCTTCAAAAGAACTAAACCTACCCAATCAAAGGCATCCATGGTGCTTAAATGGTTGCAATACTGTCTTTCGGGCAGAGTCAATCATTTCCATAAGGCAAGAAGATGTTAAAAATAACAGGATGTATCAGGCTGCATTTTTTTTCGATCGTAGAAATTTTACACTAAAAATGGTGCGGGGATCGGAGGGGAGTAGCCAAGTGACAGATGCTTCTTGCAAAGAGGTCGTGATTAGAGATTACCAAGACTTCCCTTCTTCAGGGGGTGAAAATTGGTAATTGTGTGTCACTCACACCCATAAACAACTTTTACGAATTTTTTGCTCGGTAGCGGAAATCCCTCATGCTAACCAAGCAGCATGGTGTCTCCGGATCAAGGCTTGCTGATCACCCCACCTCACGTTCAAGGAGGTGTCAGGAAATCATATCCAATCATCTTGAGCAACTTTTCCCGTCCGGTTCCTAGAAACTTCAAGGGCGACAAGAGGTATTTGGTGATCGGGTTCGATACCGAATACCAACGAACAACAACAACCCAGGTACCTGGAGAAGGTGACGAGTTCGACAACGAGGTTTTGTCGTACCAGTACGCCTGCATGATGGTTGATGCCGACAAGGCATTCGAACACCAAAGCTGGAGCGGGATCATTATCCCCGAAGGTCCAGGCGTCGAGGACCGTCTGACGCTGTCGGAGTTCATTCGCTTTGCGCTTGGGCACGGAATTGCCGAGTTCCCCGACATCAGCATACCCAACGATGTCTACCTGGTTGCGCACTTTACGAGAGCTGACATCCCGGGCTTCAAGGACTTCAAGGATGACGAGGCATCTAGAGCCAATCTGAATCTCGAGAACATCCGCAACACCTTCATCAACGTGAAGCAGGACATCGTCGTGCCTCTCAAAGGCGATGACGACCCAAATTCAGAGGTAAAACTCAACGTCAAAGTCCGGGACACGATCACGCTCGCTCCCACCGGGAAAGCCAAACTGGACGACCTTGGATCGGTTCTCGGCTTTGAGAAAATTAAAATCCATGCGGACCCATCAAAGGAGCTCGATCTCAAGCGCAACATGAAGTCGTTCATGGAGGGCGATTGGGAGGCGTTTCGAGCCTATGCAATTCGGGATGCAGAAATCTGCACTCGCTACACCGACCGCATGATTCATCTCTACAAAAGGGAAACAGGACGCTTCAAGCTGCCTATTACGCTCACGCAAATAGGCGTCGATCTTATCCGAGAGCATTGGAGAAGCGTTGGCATCGATCCGCTGGCGATCGTCGGCAAGGAAGAGGTCGGCGCTCGCTACTTCAGCAAGAAGCACAACCGATACGTCAACACGAAGAAGCTCGTTTCCAAGAAGCACCTGCACTGGGTCGAGGACTTCATCACCGAGTGTTATCATGGTGGCAGGAACGAGCAATTTTGGTTTGGACCAGGCTTCAAGGATGTTTGGTACGACTACGATCTAACCTCGGCATATCCGTCTGCCATGGCGCTCATTGGGCATCCAGACTGGTCCAAAATACGGCACCTGCATTCGATCGAGCAGGTTCTGTTCCAGAAAGATCATCCTGACCGATACCGCTATCCTGCCGATCTCGTATTCGCTGAAGTCAGTTTCGAATTCCCCGAGAACGTCAGGTATCCGTGTCTGCCTGTCAGAACTGAAAACGGTCTCATCTTCCCGAGGAAGGGATATTCATCGACGCATATCTCGGAGATCATTCTTGCCCACAAGCTCGGTGCCAAGCTTGGGTTTGAGTTTGGTGTTGAGATCGACAACGAGAGGCACGGCTACAGCAAGGGGATCGAGAGACCCTTTAGAGCATTCACCAAAAGCTGCATCGATCGCCGAAAGCAGAGCCCCAAGGGATCGCTGGAGAATCTCTTTTGGAAGGAGCTCGTAAATTCCACCTACGGAAAGACGGCTCAGGGTCTTCGGGAGCGCAGGGTCTACGATCTTAGGGATGCAGAGACCAAGCGGCTTGAGCCCAGCAAAATCACCAACCCTGCGTACGCATCCTACATCACGGCTTTTTGTCGGGGCACGCTGTCGGAAATCATGAACAATCTGCCTTCGACGGTAGATGTGTTCAGCGTGACGACCGATGGTTTTCTAACCAACGCCACGCCTACCCAGATGGAAAAAGCCACCTCTGGCGTGTTGTGTAAATATTATAAGTCAGCTCGCAGGTTCCTTGGCGGAACCGAAGACATCTACGAGGTCAAGCACCTCATCAAGCAGCCCTTAGGGTGGAGAACGAGGGGTCAGTCAACCATTCTGCCGTCCGAAAAGGTTGATTGGAAGCTGACATCCAATCCTGCCGAAGCCGACAATGAGAGCATGAGGTGCGTCTTGGCAAAAGGCGGCATCAAGCTAGACCATATTCTGACCAAAGTTGAAGAGACCCGGGAGATAAACAAGCTCTTTTTCGATCGTGACCCTGGACAGAAGATGAGCGTCAAGTTGGGTATGGGCATCCGGTCGATGTACGAGGAGGGCACGGATTTCGTCGACCGCACGATGATCAAGAAGCTGTCGATGGAATACGATTGGAAGCGCCGACCACACTACGTTGGCGAGGTAGGCGTCGAAATCGATGGTATCGACTGCAAGACGCATCTCTTCTTCTCGACCAAACCTTGGGACTCGGTGGATCAGTTCCACAAGGTCAGAGCCTACTGGGAGCAGTACAACCTAGAGGCACCACACTGTCTCAAGACCAAGTCTGACTACGATGATTTCAAGAGCTACCTGGATGGCAAGCTCTCGATCGAAGCCTCAATGGATGACGATGAGAAGGTCGGAACCTACATCCGCAAGAAGGACGGTCTGAAGCATCGCATCAGGCAGCAGGTCACGATTGCTTGGTACCTTCGGAAAGCTGGCACGCACACCTTACGCTACCAGGCGATGGGCAACGAGAAGTTGTTCCCTACCGCCAAATTGAAAGCCAAGGATTTTGCCAGTTACCTCTCAGCGCTGCTGCAGATGGAGATCAGCGTTTCCGATGTCTACAACGCTCGGAAGGCGAAGGTATTTACGCCACATCAGATACCCAACACCCTCGAGACAAGATCGTTTCTTCGAGAGATCAAAGCCAACCTCTTTCCGCAGCTCGTGATCGACGAATTCCTTACTAAAACAGGTGAGTTTTCGATCGAGGGGTGTGCTTTGGAGGACTGTTCCTCGTCTCGAAAGATGTTGGGAAACTTATCTCCGCAAATCGCTTAAAATGCGGGAGTGTTCCACGGGTTGATCACGAAACCGCTGATGTTACAATCAAATATTATAGGAGTTGGATATGAAATTAGGTGAAGTAATTGCCGACGATTGGTTCAGCGGCGTGATGGATACTGTGAGAGACGAGTTCGCAGATAATGAAGCCAGGCTAGCCGAAATTCTAGATATGGACATCAGTCAAATCACTAACGGCTTGGTGGAAGACCTTGAAAAATTGCGAAATGTTGAGACCGAGGCGAGGAAAGAAAGGAGACCCGTAGAGGTTGTCGAAAGTGAATTGCACAATCGGGTAGCGGCTGGGTTCTTTGATCTCGGGGACCTGTAATCAGAAGAACTAAACACAGCTCGAAACAGTTTATACCTGTTTATAACTTTTGCTTGGAACCGAGGCACACTCCTGCGCCTTGATAACCCGTTGTTTTATAAGGAATAATGGTGGACGCACTAGGGTTCGAACCTAGGACCCGCTGATTAAGAGTCAGCTGCTCTACCAACTGAGCTATGCGTCCACTCCGATCATCACAGCGGCGCGTCGAAACAGCCCCCACCCGAATCGGGAGAGGCGCTCATATAGCGCGCGTCGCAACAAAGGGAAGGGGTTGCGGCAGGGAAATCGCAATCAGCGCAATCCGCGGCGCGGAGTGATGCGATTCCAGCGGTTCACCATCATCAGCATGCCGATGCAGATCATGTTCGTCATCATCGAGGAACCGCCATGGCTCATGAAAGGCAAGGGGATGCCGACGACCGGCGCGAGGCCCATCACCATCATCAGATTGATCGACATGTAGAAGAAGATCGTGGCAGTCATGCCGCCTGCCAGAAGGCGTGCGAAGCGGTCCTTCGACTTGAGTGCCACCGACCAGCCCCAGCTCAGGATCAGTGCGAAGACGATCAGGACGAAGAAGCCGCCCAGCAGGCCCCATTCCTCGGCCATGGTGGCGAATACGAAATCGGTATGAGGTTCGGGCAAATATTGCAGGTGGCTTTGCGATCCTTCGTTGAAGCCCTTGCCGGTGATGCCGCCCGACCCGATCGCGATCTTCGACTGCGTGATGTGGTAGCCCGAACCGAGCGGGTCGCTTTGCGGGTCGAGGAAGGTCGTGACACGGCGTTGCTGATATTCCTGCAGCCCGAAGAAGAAAGCGATCGGAGCCGCGACCGCTGCCAGCGCTCCACCGATCACGAACCAGCGCATTGGCAGGCCCGCTAGTAGCATCACCACCGCACCGCCGAAGCCGATCGCCAAAGCCGTCCCCAAATCGGGTTGCATCAACACGAGCGCCATCGGCACGCCGAGGAATCCGGCGGGGATCAACAGCGCGCGCCATGTCCCGACCATTCCGGCCGGCAGTGTCGCAAAGAATCGCGCCAGCACCAGCACCACCATGGGTTTCATCAATTCGGATGGCTGCAATTGCATGAAGCCAAGATTGAGCCATCGCTGGCTGCCGCCGCCGACGAAGCCGATCGCTTCCACCGCCATCAGCAGCACCAACACCACCGCATAGCCGGGATAGACCAGCAGCTTGACCAGTTCGTTCGGCATGACTGTGATGATCGAGGCCATCACCAGGAAGATGCCGAAGCGAAGCAAATGCGATGAGGCGAAGGGGCTGAACGAACCGCCGGCAGCCGAATAGAGCACTGCCGCACCGAACCCGACGAGCAGGAATAGCGGGATCAGCATCTGCCAGGGCTGGCGCTCAATCGGATCGGGGATGAGCGTCCTCATTCTTCGACCACCTGCTGTTCGACCGGCGCAGGCGCTTCAACCGTCGAGACCGGTTCCGGCGTTCGCGGCGCGGCAGACGGGTTCGCTTCGGGCCGCGGGGTAACCGCCTCGTCTGCAATTTCCTCGGGCTGGGCGGCCGCCGCGCGTGCTTCCGCCTCGACCTGGTCGAAAATCTCCTCGTCGCGACGTGGCGGCGGGCTCACCGCTTCGCCGCGGGCCTGCGCATAGGCAGTATATTTGGCGGAAAGACGCTGCTGCGCATTGCCGCCCCACTGTTTCTCCAGCGCGTGCAACGCCTCCATGCCCTTTTGCGGATCGAACAGGAATGTCATCACGTCGCGCGCGATCGGATAGGCCGCGCCGGAACCGCCGCCATGCTCGATCACTACCGCACCCGCATAGCGCGGGTTGTCGAACGGCGCGAAGAAGATGAAGAGGCCGTGGTCGCGATACTTCCACGGGCCGCTCTTGCCGTCCGATTTGCTGAGCGAGACGACCTGCGCGGTGCCTGTCTTGCCCGCAAGCAGCACGTCCGGAATGGGCAGTCGAGCCCGCCCGGCGGTGCCCGGTCCATTGACCACGTCGCTCATCGCCTGGCGGACATAGGTGACCTGGTCCGTCGGGAAATCGATCTCGCCGAAGCCACTTGGCGGCGTATCGAGCGTGAGGCGCGGCATGACATGGCGCCCGGTGGCGAGGCGCGATGCCATCACCGCCAGCTGCAATGGGCTGGAGAGCATGTAGCCCTGGCCGATGGTGGCATTGACCGTGTCGAACGGTTGCCATTCGCGCCCGAACTTGCGCTGCTTCCATTCGGGATCTGGCACGGTGCCAAAGAATTGGCTGGTGACGGGCAGGGGGAATTCCTCGCCCATGCCGCATCGCCGCGCCATCATGGCGATCGGGTCCATCCCCACGCGCTGCGCCATGGCATAAAAATAGACGTCGCAGCTCTGGTAGATTCCCTTCGCCATGTCGACCTGGCCATGTCCGCGCCGGTTCCAGCAGCCGAACACGCGATTGCCGACCCGCAGGCCGCCGCCGCAAAAGACGGTTTCGTGGGGATCGATGCCGGCGCCCATCAGCGCCATCGACACCATCGGCTTGACGGTGGAGCCGGGCGGGTAAAGCCCCTTCAGCACCTTGTTGCGCAGCGGCACCCGCTCATCATCGCGCAACATGGCATATTCGATGCTGCCGATCCCGTCGGAGAAGCTGTTGGGATCGAAACTGGGCATGGAGGCCATGCACAACAGGTCGCCGGTATGGCAATCCATCACCACAACCGAGCCGGACTCGAGGCCGATCCGGCGCGCGGCATAATCCTGCAGCGGCCCGTCGATCGTCAGCCGAACGGGATTGCCCTGGATGTCCTCGCGCGTCTCGAGATCGCGCACGATCCGGCCGGAAGCGGTCACTTCGACACGTCGCGCTCCCGGGACTCCGCGCAAAGTCTGCTCGAACTGCTTTTCCATCCCGTCCTTGCCGATCTTGTAGCCGGGCGTGATCAGCAGCGGGTTGCGGTCCTTGTCGTATTCCTCGGCCGATGCCGGGCCGACATATCCGATCAAGTGGCCGACCGAAGGGCCGGTGGGATAAAAGCGAGAGAAGCCGCGTTGCGGCACCACGCCCGGCAGGTCGGGCAGGCGCACGCTGATCGCGGCGAACTGGTCATAATCGAGCCCGCTGGCGACTTCGACGGGCTGGAAGCCGCGCGAACCTTCGATCTTGGACTTGATGTCGGCGATGCGGTCCGGCTTGAGGGACAGCAGCATTCCAAGCTGGTCGATCGTCCTGTTGGCATTGTCCAAGCGTTCGGGGATCACATCGACGCGGAAATCGGCGCGGTTCGATGCAAGCGGGGCGCCGTTGCGGTCGAGGATCCAGCCGCGGCGCGGCGGGATGAGCGTCAAATTGACACGGTTGCTTTCTGCCTCGGTACGGTACTTCTCGTTCTCCGCGATCGCGAGATACGACATCCGCGCCGCGAGAAGCACTCCTATCCCGCCCATCATCGTGCCGACCACGAAGCTGCGCCGGTCGAATGCGTTCTGGAGCCCGGTCGCGGTCACCGGAGGGCGCGAACCGAACTTCTCCATCAGCGGACCTTCCGGATGCGCTGGAGCCGCAACCGGTCGAACGTTGCGACAAGACCGGAAATCAATGGGAAAGCCAGGATCGATGCGAGCAATTGCGGCATGATCGCAATGGCAAGGGTTGGATTGATCTTCGCGCCGGAGAATGCGGCGGCGGCGAGGACATAGCCAGCGCAAGCCAACGCAGCGGCGAGCCAATCCTGCAAGAAGCCGCGCCACGGCACGCGCGTTTCGAACCATTCGATCGCTAGCATTGTGACCGACCACAGCAGTATCGCACTGCCAAACGGCTGCCCGCTGAACAAATCGTCGATGGCGCCCAGCGGCAATCCGACCCAGCTCGGGAGTAGGCCGGGGCGCATTAACCGCCAGCCAACCAGCATCATGAAGCCCAGCGGCGGCACAATCGGCATGGTGCTGGTGACGAGCAGCAGGGGAAGCATCGATCCCAGAACGATTGTGGCATAGGGAACCGAATTGGCGAGCAAGGGCGAAGGCTCGCGGTTGATCCGCTTGCCATAGGGATTGGGTCTCGACCTGGGCTTGAGCCCGCCTTCGATCACTCGCTCTCCTCCGCGTCGCTCAGGACCTCGTCCGGGGACTGGCGCGCCGCTGCCACCGTGTCAGGCTGCCAGATGGGCTCGACCCGCACGAAATCGGTGCCGGCAGGGTCGGCGATCATTCGCGCCAGCCCGCCATCGGGGCGGATTTCGGTAAGCACCGCCACGGCGACCCCCGGTCGGTAATATCCACCCGCACCACTGGTGACGAATACGTCCCCCGGTTCGAGCGGATTGATGCCCAGATTGACGAGCCGGATGCGCAGCAGGCCGTTGCCGCGCCCTTCGGCGAAGGCGACCAGATCGTCGCTTCCGCGCCGCACCGGCAAGACGCTTTCGCTGTCGGTCAGGAGCAAGACGCGCGAAGTGCTGCTGCCCGTCTCGAGCACACGGCCCACCACGCCGCGTGCAGAGCGCACTGGCATGCCCACTTGCACACCATCGGCCCGGCCTGCGCCGATATAGGCGAAGCGCCGGGCGCTGGCGGCGGTGGAACCCGTGATATGGGTGATCGCGACAGGTTCCCCGTCCTGTTCGGTCAGCCCGATCAGAGCCTTGAGCCGCTCGTTTTCCTGCAAGGTGGCATCGGCTTCGGCGAGGCGGATGCGCGCCAGTTCAAGCTCTTTGCGAAGGCCGGCATTCTGGCTGCCCGCGCGGAAATAGCCTGCAATAGCGTCGAAAAAGCCGCCCGAACCTTCGCGCGCAACCGCCACGGCCCGTCCCGCGGGTTCGGCAGCGTCGCTTGCGGCGCCACGGACCCCGCCCATTGCGGCGGGTTGCCACAGCGAGATGCCCAGCAGCACCGCGCCAATCAGCGCGCCGATCGCCGCAACCAGGTAGCTGGTGAAAAGCGAGTATTGCGCTCTGCGCGAATGGCCCGAGCGCCGGGATGAAGTTGGCGCCATGGCGAACCGCTTACCCTTATTCTTGCATCAGGACGCCGCGATAGATCGGGTCTTCCATTGCCCGACCGGTGCCGATAGCCACGCAGGACAATGGATCCTCCGCGATGCTTACCGGAAGGCCGGTTTCATTGCGCAGGTGTTCGTCGAACCGCTTGATCAGTGCGCCACCGCCGGTGAGCACGATGCCCTGATCGACGATGTCGGCTGCGAGTTCTGGGGCGGTGTTTTCCAGAGCGATGCGCACGCCTTCCACGATGGCGCCGATCGGTTCGGACAGAGCCTCGGCGATATGCGCTTGGTTAATCGTGATTTCCTTGGGAACGCCGTTCACTAAGTCGCGGCCCTTGATGGCGAAAGTCTCGCCCACGCCGTCTTCGGGCATCAAGGCGATGCCGTAATCCTTCTTGATCCGCTCTGCCGTGGCGTCACCGATCAGGAGGTTGTGGTGGCGGCGGACGTAGGAGATGATCGATTCGTCCATCTTGTCGCCGCCGGTGCGAACCGAAGTAGTGTAGGCAAGGCCGCGCAGCGAAAGTACCGCGACTTCTGTCGTGCCACCACCGATGTCGACGACCATGCTGCCGACCGGTTCGGTAACCGGCATGTCAGCGCCTATCGCTGCAGCCATCGGTTCAAGGATCAGGTAGACTTCCGAAGCGCCGGCATTCGATGCCGCGTCGCGGATCGCGCGCTTCTCCACCGAGGTCGCGCCTGAAGGCACGCAGATCACGATTTCGGGATAACGGAACAGGCTGCGCTTACCATGCACCTTGCGGATGAAGTGCTTGATCATCTCTTCCGCAATCTGGATGTCTGCGATCACGCCATCGCGCAACGGGCGGATCGCCTGGATCGTGTCGGGCGTCTTGCCCATCATCATCTTGGCGTCGTCACCGACCGCCTTGACCCGTTTGTCGCCATTGATCGTTTCGATCGCGACGACTGAGGGTTCGTTGAGGATAATGCCTTGATCCTGGACGTAGACAAGCGTGTTGGCCGTCCCAAGGTCGATAGCCATGTTGTGAGAACCGAATTTCAAGAGATTGGAAAAGAAGCTCATTCTGCCTAGTCGTTCCATGGATGTGATCGCGATTCTGGCGACGCCAGCGCAACCGTTGCGATCCGCGATTGACGGGATATGCATCGTCTAGTCGATACGCGGGCAAAACGCCAAAATATTTGTTCACAGCGGCACGATTTTTCGGCGCTGGCCTCGAATTTCTGCCGCCCTGCCGCTAGCCTCCCGATCATGCCCCAAATTCGTCGCCTTCAAGAGAGCCTAATCAACCGGATTGCCGCCGGTGAAGTAGTCGAACGGCCAGCGGCTGCAATCAAGGAACTGGTCGAAAACGCGATCGACGCGGGCGCGAGTCGCATCGCGGTGAAGCTGGTCGATGGCGGCTTGGGCAAGCTCGAAGTCATAGATGATGGCTGCGGCATGTCGGCCGAAGAAATGGTGCTGGCTCTCGAGCGGCACGCTACGTCCAAGCTGCCCGACGACGCGATCGAGCAGGTTAGCACTTTGGGCTTTCGCGGCGAGGCGCTGCCTTCGATCGCCAGCGTTGCAGAGCTCACGATCGAAAGCCGCGTGCGCGGTGCCGAGGATGGCTGGCGCCGGGTGGTCGACCATGGGCAGCTGGTTGAGGAAGGCCCCGCTGCGCTGCCGCCGGGTACACGGGTCAAGGTCGAGAAATTGTTCGCCAAGGTGCCCGCGCGCCGCAAATTCTTGCGCAGCGAGCGTAGCGAATACGCCGCCTGCCTCGATGTGGTGCGGCGGCTCGCTATGGCGCGGCCCGATGTCGCAATTTCGCTCGAACATGGCGAGCGGCGGATATTCAGCCTGCAGGCTTATGAGCCCTTGGCGGATCGGGTAGCGGGGATCGTCGCACGCGAGCTCAAGGACAATAGCGTTGCTATTGCAGCCGAACGCGAAGGGCCGGGCGGGACGATGCGCCTGTCGGGGATTGTGGGCCTGCCGACCTACAATCGCGGCGTGGCCGACCATCAGTACCTCTTCGTCAACGGTCGCCCGGTGAAAGACAGGTTGCTGGTGGGCGCGGTGCGCGGTGCCTATGCCGATATGCTCGCGCGCGATCGACACGCGGTGCTCGCACTGTTCCTCGACTTGCCGCCAGAGGACGTCGATGTGAACGTCCATCCGGCCAAGACCGAAGTGCGCTTCCGCGATGTGGCGGGGGTACGCGGCTTTATCGTTTCGGGGTTGAGGCAGGCGCTTACTACCGGCGACCGGCGCAGCGCGCAGGGGGCCGATCGCGGTGCAATGGAACGCTGGCAGCAGGAGCCTGTTTCAGAAGTGCAACCTGCTCTCCGCTCCATATTCGAGGGACGCGATTGGTCAGCGCAGCGGCCCCATACCGAAACACGCGTGAGCGAAGCCGGGCAGGCGTGGCGCGCCTATGAAGAAGAGGTTATGGCGCGTGGCGATTTCGCGCCCCAGGGCCGCGCTTTCGAAACGACCGAAAGCGCCGATGCGCAGGAGTTCCCGCTCGGCATAGCGCGCGGGCAGGTCGCCAATACCTATATCGTCGCCGAAGCAGCGGACGGGCTGGTTCTGGTCGACCAGCATGCGGCGCATGAGAGGCTCGTGCTCGAGCGGCTGCGCGCTGCCGGGGCAGGGGACGCGTTCGCGCGGTCGCAGGCGCTGCTGGTGCCCGACGTGGTCGAGCTGGACGAGGTCGATTGCGACCGGCTTGAGGAAGCGGCTGAGAGTTTCGCGCAATTCGGGCTGGCGATCGAGCGGTTCGGCCCCTCAGCAATGCTGCTGCGCGCACTGCCCGCCGCGCTTGCCAATGCCGATCCCCATGCGCTGCTGGCCGACCTGGCTGACGATATTGCCAAGCATGGGCAGGCGCTGTTGCTCGAGGAAAAACTCGAGCATGTACTCGCTACCATGGCCTGCCACGGATCGGTGCGGGCAGGGCGGGTGCTGCGGGTCGAGGAAATGAATGCACTGCTGCGCGAGATGGAGCGCACCCCGCGCTCAGGCCAGTGCAATCACGGCCGCCCGACCTGGGTGAAGTTGGCCCTTGAGGATGTCGAAAAGCTTTTTGGCAGACATTAGAAGAGGTTGGCTTGCGCCGATAGCGGCAGCTTTAACATTCAAAAGCCAAAAGCAGACTGTCTGCAAACGACCCGGATTCCGACATTCGTTCTGACACAACGACCCTGCGCGCTCACTGTAGTCGCGATGATAACTGGAAATTGCTCAAGCACCCTTCGTTTCGTCCTACGACGGCTACGTCACTCGATTCTCGGCCATTCATCTGAGGTGGTCTCGCTTTCCACAAACTGGTAAGCTTCCGTTCGTTAGTGGGTGGAGGGGTGAACCATTGGATACTGTTAGCGCTGCAACGACTAGAGACATGAAGTCTCAACAATTATGGGGTTACAAACCCGGTGTAATGGATTTTGTCTTGTCGGCAGGCAGCCTCATAATGCTTGCGGCGATGATGACCGCAGTGTGGCGAGGTCGCGAGGAGATAACGACTGTTCCAATTACTTACCCATTGCATTTCGGGACCCTCGCCATGGCCCTCGCACTAACGCCTGTCCTGCTCTTACGCGCAAAAGGTGTTCGGTTGCATCGCTTTCTTGGCTATGTTTGGATTGCAGCGATGGTAACCACCGCAATTGACAGCTTTTTCATTCGCGATCTCAACGATGGTGGCTTTAGCCTGATCCATCTACTCTCGATCCTCACCATCGTAGTTAGTTGGCGAATTGTTAGCGCGGCTAGGAGAGGTGACCATGCAGCACATCGCAAACACGTGCATGGCATAATCATAGGTGCCTTGCTGGTGGCAGGAACATTCACATTCATGTTCGGCCGGTTGTTCGATGTCTGGCTAAATTTGGGTGGTTAGCGCAAAGCGAGGGTTCGATCTCTCGCCCCTCGATCGAGCCTAGCCACCACCGCGTTAGCTGCTTACGATGGCCGAAATTGAACGGCAGGAACCCACCCCAGTGTGGCCATATGGGCTCGGTATCAATTTGCCTGAAACCGGACGTTGACCGAACACGGGAAACGGTCGAGCAGATCGTGCATTTTTATGACTCCACTTTGGTCAAGCTGAGCATGGAAAACGTCGAGATGCTGTTCGGGCGGCACTGAGGGTGAATTTCTGCTAACTAACTATTTGCGGACATTGAGCTAGCTTTGTGCAGTAGGTCGCCTCAACATCCGCCTCGGTCAGCAGACGCCATGCATCAATCGTCCGCCCGGTAGGGCTGGGCGCAGCGACTGCGGTTGTCGCATAGGCGAGAAAGCACGCTGCAATTGCTTGCCATCGAAATGTTTTCATCGATAGCTTCCATCAAATCAAAGAGCAGCAAGCAAATTAGCAAATTCAAAGCACAGCGCGACCAAATTTCTACAATTTGGCTCGACCGGAAGCGAACGGATTTGCCCTGCTGCAAGCGATTAAGCATCGCTTGGCAGGTCCGCTTACCACCCAGAAGCGGACATCAATCCTCGATCGGTGCATCCGGGTCTCGCACTGCAATCAGCCCGTTCGATGTCATTTCCATCACGACGTCACCGTTCTGGTTGAACACGCGCGCGCGGCTTTTGAAGATCCCCATATCTCGGCGTGACTTGCTGCGGCGCTTTTCGATCACTTCGCTTTCGACGCGCAATGTATCGCCGGGATAAACCGGCTTCTTCCATTGGAGATTGTCGACCCCGGGCGCGCCAAGCCCAGCCTGCTTCACCGACTTCATGTTCTCGACCATCATCGCCATAGTCATCGCGCAAGTGTGCCAACCGCTAGCCGAGAGCCGCCCGAAATGGGTCTTAGCTGCTGCATCGTCATCCAGATGGAATGGTTGCGGATCGTACTTTCTTGCGAAATCGAGCACTTCCGCACGCGTCACCACATAATGACCGAAGGATGATTTTCTCCCGATTTCAATGTCTTCGAAGTAATACATCTGAGCCTTCCGAAGTCAGGCGCGGTGGGTCATTCGCCCGGAACCAGCGCCGATCGCAGCGGCGCTAGCACATCGTGCGCTTGCTGTGCGCCTGGCAAGTGAAGCAGTTCGCGTAGCAGCGGCGCGACGAGAGTGTTGTCGAAGGCGTTGAGCTTGACCCCGTGGCGGAACGCCAGGCCATTGGCGATGAACAGCGCAAGCATCTCGGGCGAGGCATTGTCATAGCCATGGTTCCCGCCGCTCCAGTTGCCGTTGGGCCGCGAAGTGGTGACGGTCCAGCCGGTTTCGGGCAGGCAGAAATAGGGCGGGATGCGGCGATGTGTTCCGTATTGGAAGCGGGCGGGTATCTCCTCTTTGCGCCAGCAGGTCATATACTCATGCGGCGCCAGCAGGGCGGCCTCGAGCGCCGCCTCATTGCCTTCGGTCGGCTCAAAGCTGGCATAGGCGCCGCCCTCGACGAGACGATATAGCGAGGGATCAAGAAAATCGTTGAGCGCGATCACCCGTTCGGAGCTGGTCGGCGCCATACCATGGTCGGATACGATCACGAGGTTGGCCGGTTGGCCAAGCGCAGCAAGGCCATCGACCAGCATGGCCACATAGCCGTCGATGTCCGTCAACGCGGCGCGCAAATCTTCGCCCTGCGGACCAGAGTCATGGCCTGAGGTGTCGATCGTGTCGAAATAGAGCGTAACGAAACGCGGGCGGATTTCCGCCGGACGGCGCAGCCAGTCGAGCACGCTGTTGACGCGCTGCGTGTTGTTCACCTGCATGCTGAACTGCTGCCAGTCTTGCGGCAGGATGCCGTCCTCTACCGCGCCCCAGCCGCGCGCTGTGCCGCCCCATGGAACAGCCGAACCGGGCCAGAACATCGCGGCGCTACGCACACCGGCTTCTTCGGCCTCGACCCAGATGGGCTTGGCGTCGCTCCACCACCAGGGATCGACCGTTGCCATTGTGAACGTTTCTCCGGGGCGGCCCGGGTCTTCCATCCGGTTGGCGGTGATGCCGTGGCGATCGGGCACGAGCCCTGTTACCAGCGTCCAGTGGTTGGGGAAGGTCTTCGTCGGGAAAGAGGGTCGCATTGGCGCGCTCACGCCACGGCTGGCGAGCGCATCAAGAATGGGGGTCATCCCCTTGCCGAGATAGTCGGGGTGAAACCCGTCGATCGAGACCAGGATGGTGACTGGCACGCGACCTTCGTGCGGGTTGGCGGCGCTCGTTGCCGGGACCGGCTCTGCGGCAAAGCCCGGTTGCGGCGCATTCACCGCGAGCATTGCGGCAAGCGCCAGGGTCAGGGTTTTCGCCAGCGCACGCATTATGCTTTCTCCGCGTTTCAAACGTTGAACTTGAACAACATCACGTCGCCGTCCTGGACGACGTATTCCTTGCCTTCTTGGCGCAGCTTGCCGGCTTCCTTCGCACCCGCTTCGCCGCCCAGCGCGACATAGTCGTCGTAGGCGATTGTTTCAGCACGAATAAAGCCGCGCTCGAAATCGGTGTGGATTTCGCCGGCCGCTTGCGGAGCCTTGGCACCCGCCGGGAAAGTCCATGCGCGCGCTTCTTTCGGACCGCAGGTGAAGAAGGTCTTGAGGTCCAGCAGTTTGTAGCCCGCACGGATCACGCGGCTGAGCCCGCTTTCCTCAAGCCCCAGTTCGGCAAGGTATTCGGCGCGGTCCGCAGGGTCCATCGCTACGAGTTCGCTTTCGATTGCGGCTGAAACCACCACCGCTTCGGCGCCTTCGGCCGCAGCCTTGGCGAAGACGAGTTCCGACAGGGCATTGCCCTTGGCGGCATCTTCCTCGCCCACATTGCAGACGTAAAGCACCAGCTTGGCGGTGAGAAGTTGCGCCTGCGCGAAGACGCGCGCTTCCTCGTCATCCTTCGGCTCGGTCAGCCGCGCGGGCTTGCCTTCGCGCAGCAGGTCGAGCGCCTGGCCGAGGACCGAAGCCATCAGCTTGGCTTCCTTGTCGCCACCGGTGGCGCGTTTTTGCGCGGCGGGTACCCGCTTTTCGAGGCTCTCGAGGTCTGATAGCATCAGTTCGGTTTCGACCACTTCGGCATCGGTGATCGGATCGACCTTGTTGGCGACATGCTGGATGTCGTCATCCTCGAAGCAGCGCAGCACATGCACGATCGCATCGACTTCGCGGATATTGCCGAGGAACTGGTTGCCTAGTCCTTCGCCCTGGCTTGCGCCCTTGACCAGCCCGGCGATGTCCACGAACGCCAGCTGGGTGGGAACCACCTTGGCGCTCTTGGCGATTACCGCGATCTGGTCGAGCCGCTCATCCGGCACTGCGACCTGGCCGACATTTGGCTCGATCGTGCAGAACGGATAGTTCGCGGCCTGTGCGGCCTGCGTCTCGGTCAGTGCATTGAACAGGGTAGACTTGCCGACATTCGGCAGGCCGACGATCCCGCAACGGAAACCCATCGATAACTCCGGAGTAAGTGATTGGCGGGCCCCATAGCGTGTCGCGCGCCGATGTGGAAGCACAGGCTTGGCCATTTGCTCGATCCGCAGCGGCTCAACCGGATCGACCTCCAGCGCGCGAATGGCATTGGTGGCCCTTCGCTCGATGAAGCGTTCGGCAGGCTGATTGCCCATGCAGACCACGCTCCAGCATCGGGCGAGCCGGGGCGGCGGATCGCTACCACCATCGCGCTCGCTCTTGCGCGTACCTCCCGCAATGGCAAGCTATCGGGCAGCATCGCGTTGCAGATCGAGGGCAGGCTGGCGAGCTAGGCCGCGAAACTGGCCAAGGCTCCAACCAAGGGTGCGCTAGGTGACTGGCAGCATGGGCTGGCCCTGCTGCTGCACGATCGCGCAGCGCTCGACGCGGCCCTTGCGGACAAGAACGTGCTGCCGGCGGTCCCACCGGGCATGCCGATCGGCTAGCCCGGCTAGGCTCGTTAGACCCGGTGAACGGCGCGGATCAGAGGACCGGCACCCGACTGGCCAAGCCAACCGACCTGCACCTGCGCGCACACCTCATTGATCGTAGCCTGCGGGATGCCGCCTGCGGAAACGGGCTGGCGCAGCGGGCTGGTGCCGCGCGGCATAGCCGCCAGCTTCGCGATGGCGCGCGGGATGTCCATCGTGTCGGCGCTGCGGCCCGATCCGTCTTCGGTCCCCATCCGCGTAACCTGTTGCGGATAGCCGGCGGTGTGAATTTCCTCGGCACGCGCCTTGAGCGCTGAAGTGTAGATGTTGCGGTTGACCCAGACCTTGGTCGGGTAACCGCCGGGCTGGATGATGGTGACGTCGATCTTGTGCGGTACCAGCTCATAGGCGAGCTGTTCGCTCATCGCTTCGAGCGCGAACTTGGTTGCCGAATAGTGCCCGGAATAGGGGGCGATCACGCGGCCGAGCTGGCTCGATATCTGGAAGATGTGCCCGCCGCCCTTCGCGCGCATGCCGGGCAGAACGGCCCGCGCCATGCGATGGCAGCCCAAGACATTGGTGTCGAATATCAGCTTAGTGGCCTCCATGTCCTGCACTTCGACAGGAGATGTGATCCCGATCCCGGCATTGTTGACGAGTACGTCCATCCCGCCGCCATTGATGCGCTCAGCCTCGGCCACACCCGCAGCAACCTGTGAATCCGACAGCACATCGATCTCTATCACATCAATGTCGAGCCCTTCGCCGCTCGCCAGCTGGCGCAGTTCGTCAGCTTCTGGGCGGGGCAAATTGCGCATCGTGGCGAAGACGTGCGCGCCGCGGCGGGCGTAATATTCCGCTCCTGCCCGGCCAAATCCCGACGAAGTGCCGGTGATCAGGATCGCCTTTCCCGAAAGGTCGGGTTCGACGTGAAGATGGTCGGACTGGGCGAAAGATGCGGTGGCGGCAAATGCGCCGGTTGCAGCGGCGCCTGCAAGCAGGCCGCGGCGATCGATTTTTGGCATGGGTATCTCTCCTCCAATGCAGCATAGCGCCTATCCGCGGGCAAGTGTGTCCAGCCGGCATCGCGCCTCGCGCGAGATGCAGAGCCGGACCATCTTGTCGCGATAGGGCCCTATCCGACCTTCGAACCTTTGCCTTGGACTATGGTTCCAGCGCGCGACATAAAGCAGGAAAGATAGGTCGAGCCGTTCCGGGCAACCCTCGGCATGTCAGGACGGGCGCGCCCGCGCCAGGTCAGGATGCGCTGGAGCACCCGCCACAAACACAGCGGGATCGGGTAATCGAGATAGACCACAGTGTCAGCGTACGGCAGCCGCTCGTCCAGTGTGCCGCCATAGGCCTCTTCGATGATCCACCGATCGCCTGCCACGACTTCGCTCGGCCGCGCGGGCAATTGCTCGTCGGCGGCATCGATCCACCCCGGTTTCCAGTTGAGCTTGTCCATATGGAACAGCGGCAAGCCGGTCACTTCGGCCAATTCGAAGACGAAGGTCGACTTGCCGGCGCCACATGGGCCGACGATAAGGACACGCTGAAATAAATGCGCCATGCCGCCGCGCCTAATAGGAACCGGTGCAGGCACCAGTAGGCAAGTGAGGGCGCGCCTAACTCTCCAGTCCGATCGAGCGGATGATATTGCCTGTGGAAACAAGCAAGTTGATCGAGCCGGTTCCGCCCCTGTCGATCTTGAGCAAAATCCGCGGCGTTCCCCGCTCATCCTGCAGCATGATCACCGATGCGCGGTCCATTGACTTGCCTGCGAACAGGCGCGGAGCGCCTCCGGCCGCGCTGCGGAGGATTTCCAGCTTGCCTTCCTTGTTCTCGAACATCGATCCGGCGGGGCGGTCGGAAATGATCAAGGCCGCGATGTTGCGGTTGCCGCTGTCGTTCTGCAGAAGTTGCAGGGTCTGGTCGCTCTCATACCGGTCGAAGGTCAGACTGGCTCCGGCATTGGTTTTCCCGTCGACCGACTTGCTGGCCCCTTTCAGGCCGCCGTTCTTGGCACCCTCCTCATTGAGGAACAGCATGCCTGTCGGAAAGCACCGATCCGGGCGGGGTATCTCTTCGCCCTTGTGGAACGAGCCCGGAAAACGGTCGCGGCCTGCAATGACCATGCGAAGCGCGCCGTCCGGTTCGCGAACGTTGATCCGCTCGACGTCGATAGTCGAAAAATGCTGCGGTTTAGCGGCGGCAGTCAGCGCCACCACCATTCCTGCCAGTGCCGCACCCGTAACGATCCCCTGCCAATAGCTCATTTGCTGCCTCTCCTGGGTTAATGACACAACACAGTAAGGTGGCGGGATGCGGCAGCGTCAATCCTGCATACGTACTGCCACATCGCTCATGAAGCGGGCGTCATCGCCCTTGGCCAGCCATTCCGCTTCGGCGGCGATCGCGCCGAGCATGTCGACAAGATCGTCCTGCTCGCTCTTGGCGTAATTGCCGAGAACATAGCCGGTCACCCGGTCCTTGTGGCCGGGGTGGCCAATCCCGATCCTTACGCGGCGGAACTCAGGGCCAAGGTGCTGGTCGATCGACCGCAGGCCGTTGTGGCCGGCGGTGCCGCCGCTCTGTTTTATCTTAACCCTGAACGGCGCAAGGTCGAGCTCGTCATGGAACACGGTGAGCGCATCCGTGCCGAGCTTGTAGAAGCGCAGCGCCTCCGCCACGCTGCGGCCGCTTTCGTTCATGAAGGTCGCGGGCTTGAGCAGCAGGATCTTCTGTGTGCCGATGCGGCCTTCCTGGGCCCACCCCTGGAACTTCTTTTGCACCGGGCCGAAATCATGCATATCGGCGATAACGTCGAGCGACATGAAACCTACATTGTGCCGGTTCATCGCATATTTCGGTCCGGGATTTCCGAGGCCTGTCCAGATTTGCATCTGCGCGCCCTAGCATATGGATCAAAAATTCAAACCGTCGTTCGGAATGGCGAGTGTCAGGCTGGGCGGGGCAAAGCAATCACTGCTTTGGCCAAAGCGGCAGCAAGCGTGAATCGCATATCGCGGCGGTGCGGTGAGCCGTGATGGCCTGCTCTTCCGGGTCGCTGGCAAACGCTAGGAAGCTTGCCTTGCTCGCCTGTCTTACAAGCATGGCGTAATCCCAGCTCTCGTTCTGCGGTCCCATCAGGAACTCGTCTGCGCACCCGGCGAAGATCAAGCTTCCCCCAGAAGCGTGGAGCAGCGGCTGAATACCTTGCTTATAAGCGGGGTAGCATCTTCGCCGCTGCAACTGCTCGCCGGTTTCAGCGCGGGCGCATGGCTGTAAGCGGTGCGTTCGCGAAATCGCAGCAGGTTTAGCATCACCACAGCTCCGTCAACGGGCGCTCCGAAGAAGCGCGCTCCTTGCTCGGGCGAAACCTCCAGATAGTTTTGGGTGGCCTGGGTGGGGGTGTCCATTTGAGCTGTTACAGTGTTGAATCAAAACGCCGGCCCATTGCTGGACCGGCGCCTTAGTGATTTCGCAAGAGAAGCGGGGGATTACTCCTCGCCGGCTTCTTCTTCGCCTTCATCGGCATTCTGCTCGGAAGCGGGCACTTCGTCAGCGGCGGCTGCAGTCGAGGTATCGCCTTCGGCCTTCTTGAGCGCCGAAGGTGCGACCAGCGTAGCGATGGTATAGTCGCGATCGGTGATCGCGCTTTCGCTGCCGGCGGGAAGCGTCACTTCACTGATGTGGATCGAATCGCCCACCTCCTTGCCGGTGACGTCGATCACGATTTCGCTCGGGATCTTGTCCGCTTCGCAAATCAGGTCGAGCTCGTGGCGCACGATGTTGAGAACGCCGCCCTTCTTCAAGCCTGGGCTCTTTTCTTCGTTGATGAACATCACCGGCACGTTCACTTCGACCTTGGCGTCCTTCGACAGGCGCAGGAAATCGACGTGGGTCGGGCGATCGGTGACGGGATGGAAAGCGACATCCTTGGGGAGCGTGCGCACGCTCTTGCCGCCAAGCTCGATCATCACGATCGAGTTCATGAAGTGGCCGGTACCAAGCTGGCGGACCAGTTCCTTCGCCTCGACGTGGATCATCGTGGGTTCTTCCTTGCCGCCGTAGATAACGGCGGGAACACGGCCATCGCGACGCAATGCACGGGAGGCTCCCTTGCCAGCCCGTTCGCGCGCTTCGGCCGGCAGGTTCAGAGCGTCGCTCATGTCACTTACCTTTCGAATTGCTTTGAGTTTGTCATTTCGCGCGCCACACCTCCAGGGATGACCATGACGCCGAAGCGAGGCTCCTTAGGCGGCAAAGTGCCGATTGGCAAGTTTGGATTACCCCGGCTGGCGCGGCCTTATTGCAGGCGGTGCACGGCGTAGCCCCTCTGCTCCAGCAAAGCGGCGAGGCCATCGGGCCCGACGAGGTGCGCGGCGCCCACTCCGATCAGCGGGCGCCGCTTCTGCTTGAGCATGGCGTCCAACTGGGCAACCCAGTCCAGATTGCGTCCGACCAGCAAAGCCTGGCGCAGATCGCGATCGGCGAGAATGCCAGTTTGCGTTGCCGCGACAAGTTCATCCTCGTCGCCGGCAAGCCATGCCCTCCGTAAGCGGTCCGGGTCCTCTCCGCGCTTCTTTGCTTCTACGACCACTCCGGACAGCAGGTCTGATTGGTCCTGCTCTGCGAGCTGGTCGAATATGCCTAATTGCCGTTCTGCGCCTTCAAGTTCGCGTATCTCGCGACCCTTGAAATCGGCCAGCAGCGCGCGATCAGCCCCATGCCACGACGAACCGTCATCGTCCACTTGCGCCAGCATCAGCGCCACCGCCCAGGTCTCTATCCCTGCGAAATCACCGGGCGAATAGCCGCCTCGCTCGATTAGCGCAAAGAGGTCCGGCCGGTGCTCGGAGCCTACGCGCATGCCGATCTCGGTCTGGTCTGGGGAGCCCGCGAGGTCGGCGAAAACCTTGCCGATTGCAGCATTGTCATCAAGCGCAGCGATTTCCACCACCAGCAAGTCGGCCCGGTCGATCACACTGTCGAGTTCATCGGTGCGCCATTGCACACCGCCGCGCAGCGAATGGATCGTGCCGAACAGCCAGCCTTCTACGGAGCCGTCTTCGCCGGTCACTTCGTAGAGGATGGGCGACGCATCGCTCCACTCGCCTTGCGGTTGCTGCCCGCATGCAGCCAGCGCCAGCGCGCCGATCAGGGGCAGGAGACGGCGCAGGATCACTGCACACGAACCGTCTCGATGCCGAGCGCGCTCAAGGCGTCCTGCACGCTTGCCTTGCCTGCAAGGTGCCCGGCGCCCACTGCTACGAACACCGTGCCGGGCGTTTCGAGCCGCTTGTCGATCCATTGCGCCCAATTGCGATTGCGCGAATATAGCAGGGCGTCGGCTACCGTCGGATCAGTGAGGCCTTCGTTCATCAATTTTGCCAGCGCGTCGGCATCGCCTTCGAGCCATTCGGCTACCATCTTGTCGAGCATGGGTTTGATCTCGTCGATCCCGGCCGAAGCTTCGACCAGGAAATTGACCTGCGATTCCTGCGGCAACTGGTCGAAGATACCGATTTGGAATGCGATGGTTTCGAGCGCCTGCTGGTCCTTGTCGCCCGCCTTGGTCAGGATCACCTTTTCCACCCCGGAATCGGGCGAATAGCCTTGCTGAAGCAGCGGCAGCATCGACATCATCATGCCCGCATACCAGGGCTCGAACCGGTCGAAGGCGGCGGCCGGGATACCCAGCTTGCCCAACGCCGCTTCATATGTGGCATTCTGCTCGGGGTTTAGCAGGCTGCGCAGCGTGATAGCCGCAGGCAGCATGCCTTTGGTCATCACCAGCTGCTGCATTTCCGTGGGCATGTCAGCCGTCATCTTGATTTCGGTGATCACGCTGTCGGACGAGGCGAGCGCGTTCTCGAGGACGCTCGATGACCATTCGACGGCCTTGGGCAAGGCGTGGACCGTGCCGAAGATATAGATCGTGGTGTCCTCATCGACGACCTTCCACAGCGCGGGTCCCGCAGGGGTGCTCAACTCGAGGCTGGTTGCAGTCGCAGCGACTTCGGCTTCCTGCCCGGCGAAGGCGGGAGCGGCAAATGCGAGCGCGGACAGGCCAAGTGCGGCGAGGACTTTGCGGGGGGTCAGCTTCATCGATGGTCCCGTGATTGATATTGGTGGTTCCGCGAATGCTAGTCCTAGGATGGCTGAACCATCAATGAAAAGGGTTTATGCACCGGTCGTAAACGGTTTTGGGGAAGATGTGCTGCGCAAATGCCGCGCTGCGGCATTGACGGTTGGCAGGGCCTGCGCCATGGGCGCTGCCCATGAGTTTCGAACTGCCCAAACGCGATCCCAGGCGCTCCTTCCAGGACACGATCCTAGCGCTCCACGACTATTGGAGCGCGCAGGGCTGCGTCATCCTGCAGCCGTATGACATGCGCATGGGGGCGGGGACCTTCCACACCGCGACTACCTTGCGCGCGCTGGGTCCCGAACCGTGGAACGCTGCCTTCGTCCAGCCTTCGCGCCGTCCCACCGATGGACGATATGGCGACAACCCCAACCGGCTACAGCATTATTACCAGTACCAGGTGATCATGAAGCCGAGCCCGCCGGACTTGCAGGAGCTCTATCTCAAGAGCCTGGAAGTGATCGGGATCGACCCGCTCAAGCACGATATCCGCTTCGTCGAGGACGATTGGGAAAGCCCAACGCTAGGCGCCTGGGGCCTTGGCTGGGAAGTATGGTGCGACGGTATGGAAGTGACCCAGTTCACCTATTTCCAGCAGATGGGCGGCTTCGACTGCAAGCCGGTGGCAGGCGAGCTGACCTACGGGCTTGAACGGCTCGCGATGTATATCCAGGGCGTCGACAATGTTTACGACCTGGCCTTTAACATGCAGGGCGTGAGTTACGGACAGGTGTTCCTTGAGAACGAACGTCAGATGTCGAAGTGGAACTTCGAAGTCGCCGAAACCAATGCGCTGTTCGACCTGTTCAACAAGGCGGAGGCGGAATGTCGCAACTGCCTCGCAAACGACGTTCCGATCGCCGCTTATGAGCAGGCGATTGAAGCCAGCCACGTATTCAACCTGTTGCAGGCGCGCGGCGTGATCAGCGTGCAGGAACGCGCCAGCTACATGGGCCGCGTGCGCGACCTCGCGCGCTCGTCTTGCGAGAAATATGCCGAGAAGATGGCTCCCGAATGGCAGGCGAAATATCCGGAGTGGACGCTGTGAGCGCGGACTTCCTCCTCGAACTGCGCAGTGAGGAAATACCTGCGCGAATGCAGGCCGGCGCGCGCGCGGAGCTGGAAAAGCTGTTCCGCCGCGAGATGGAGGCCGCAGCCGTCGCCATTGGCGAGATTTCGGTGTGGTCAACCCCGCGCCGGTTGGCGCTGCTCGCGCGCGGCCTTCCCGAAGCCACCGAAGCGGTGAGCGAGGAAGCCAAGGGCCCGCCTGAAGGCGCGCCCGATACCGCGATCGAGGGCTTCTGCCGCAAGAACGGCGTGACCCGCGACCAGCTGGAACTGCGCAACGTAAAGGGCCGCAATACCTGGTTCGCGGTGATCGACAAGCCGGGCCAGGCGACGAAGGACGTACTGACCGAAGCGATCCCCGCGATCATCCGCGACTTCGCATGGCCCAAGTCGATGCGCTGGGGTGCAGCGTCGCTTTCGACCGAGAGCCTGCGCTGGGTGCGCCCGCTTTCGGGCATCGTGGCGCTGCTGGGCGACAAAGTGGTCGAATGTTCGGTGGGTAATGTTGCCAGCGGCAATGTGACGCTCGGGCATCGCTTCCATTCGCATGGTGAGATCGCGATTTCAGGCGCTGGGGACTATCTCGACAAGCTGCGCGGCGCCCATGTCATCGTCGATCATGAGGAACGGCAGGACATGGTGCGCGAAGGCGCTCGCAAGGCCGCCGCCGATGCGGGGTTAACGCTGGTTGAGGACGAGGGGCTGGTGGTCGAGAACGCCGGGCTCACCGAATGGCCCGTGCCGCTGCTTGGCCGCTTCGACGAGAGCTATATCGACCTGCCGCCCGAAGTGATCCAGCTCACCGCGCGGGTGAACCAGAAGTACTTCGTCTGCGAAGACAAGAACGGAAAGCTCGCAAACGCTTTCGTCTGCACCGCCAATATTGCGGCGGACGATCCGGCGGTAGTGGTCGACGGCAACCGCAAGGTGCTCGCCGCGCGGCTTTCCGATGCGCGCTTTTTCTGGGAACTCGACCAGAAGACCAGCCTCAAAGATCACGCCAAGAAGCTGGAACGAATTACTTTCCACGAAGACTTGGGCTCAGTCTCACAGCGCGTAGATCGAATTGCGACCATAGCCGCAGATCGACTTCCTGAATTAATTGGTTGGCCAAAGCAGAAGGCTCGAACGATGCAGCCGCTTTTGCGTCAAGCCGCTGAACTGGCCAAAGCCGACCTTGTGACAGAGATGGTGGGTGAATTTCCCGAACTTCAGGCTGTAATGGGTTATTACTACGCAAAGGGCCTGGGCACCGATGTTTCTGAGGCTATTCGGGATCATTATAAGCCGACTGGTCCAGCAGACACTTTGCCTAGCAATGAAGTTGGTAGCCTCTTAGCCATCGCCGACAAATCCGATGCTCTTTTTGGCTTCTTTGCAATTGACCAGAAGCCGACAGGATCGAAGGATCCGTTTGCTCTAAGACGAGCTGCGCTTGGCATCATTCGGATTGTCGTGGAGAACGATATTCGCTTGCCACTTCAACGCCTGTTTGAGGGCATCGATTTCGAG
Organism: Altererythrobacter sp.; assembly: GCA_023260985.1. GTDB lineage: Bacteria > Pseudomonadota > Alphaproteobacteria > Sphingomonadales > Sphingomonadaceae > Erythrobacter. The sequence continues at coordinate 27,832 of JALRKY010000025.1, forward strand.
CGCATGTACCAATCGCCGAAAGGAGTCGAGTACTCAGACCCTTCTGATGAGATTGTCGACTTCATCATCGACCGCCTCAAAGTCCAGCAACGCGAGGCGGGGGTCCGCCACGATTTGATCGACGCCGTGTTCGCGCTTGGTGGCGAGGACGATCTCGTTCGCCTGCTCGCCCGCGTGAAGGCGCTGCAGGGCTTCATTGGCACTGAAGACGGTGCGAACCTGCTCGCTGGGTATAAGCGCGCCGCGAATATCCTCAAGAAGGAAGACTGGTCGGGCGAGGGTAAGGCGGAACCGCTTTCCTACACGCCCGAAGATGCAGAAAAGGCATTGGTGGATGCACTCGATACAGCCGCACCCAAAGCCGCCGCTGCAATCGCGGGTGAGGATTTCGAAAGCGCGATGGCTGCTCTCGCAACCCTGCGCGCTCCGATCGACCGCTTCTTCGATGAAGTCACAGTTAATGCCGATGAAGAAAACAAACGCGTAGCAAGGCTCGACATGCTGCTGCGCTTCCGCAATGCGGTGCACCGGGTGGCGGACTTCAGCCGGATCGAGGGATGAGTTTTTTCCCTCAATGCAGTGTCGGATGTGTCACATGCGGGCTTAGCGAAGGGATTGCACATTGAAGACGGTCTTTACATTCGGAGGCAATGCGGATCATTCCGATCCGCGCCAGAAGGACAAGACCGTTTCCGGCGGCAAGGGCGCGAATTTGGTCGAAATGGCCAGCATCGGCCTGCCGGTGCCCCCGGGCTTCACCATCACCACCGAAGAGTGTGTAAGGTATCTTAAGGAAGGTGCTGAATTCAGATATGAACTGCGTGCGCAGGTGGCGCAGGCCCTGACGCATATTGAAGCGACAGTGGGCAAGAAATTCGGCGATGCGGGCGATCCGCTGCTGGTTTCGGTCCGTTCCGGCGCGCGCGTTTCGATGCCCGGCATGATGGACACGGTGCTCAACCTCGGCCTCAACGATGCCACGGTAGAGGGGCTGGCCGCCACTTCGGGCGATAAGCGTTTCGCCTGGGACAGCTATCGCCGCTTCATCCAGATGTATTCCGACGTAGTCCTCGGGCTCGATCACGGGCTGTTCGAGGAAGCTCTCGAGATCGCCAAGGAAGACAAGGGCTATTACGCCGACACCGAAATGGAAGCGGACGACTGGCAGGCGCTGGTCGGCGAATACAAAGATATCGTGCAGCAAGAGCAGAGCGCCCCATTCCCACAGGATGTGACCGAGCAGCTGTGGGGCGCGATCCGCGCCGTGTTCGACAGTTGGGAAAGCGACCGCGCCAAGGTCTATCGGCGCTTGAACGACATTCCAGCCGATTGGGGCACGGCAGTGAACGTTCAGGCGATGGTGTTCGGTAATATGGGCGACACCAGCGCCACCGGCGTTGCCTTCACGCGCGACCCGGCGACCGGCGAGCGCGCCTATTACGGGGAATACCTCATCAACGCGCAGGGCGAGGATGTGGTGGCGGGCATCCGCACGCCGCAATATCTGACCAAGGACGCGCGCGAGAAGGCCGGAGCCAAGCCGCTGAGTATGGAAGAGGCGATGCCCGCGGCCTATGCCGAGCTTGCCAACGTGTTCGACCTGCTAGAGTGCCACTACAAGGACATGCAGGACATCGAGTTTACCGTCGAGCGCGGCAAGCTGTGGATGCTCCAGACGCGCAGCGGCAAGCGCACCGCGAAGGCGGCGCTGAAAATGGCGGTCGAAATGGTCGGCGAAGGGCTGATCGACGAGCGCACCGCGATCCTGCGGGTCGACCCGATGGCGCTCGACCAGCTGCTCCACCCCACGCTCGATCCCAAGGCACTGCGCGAAGTGCTGACCAGCGGCCTTCCGGCCTCGCCCGGTGCGGCTTCGGGCAAGATCGTGCTCGATGCCGACGCCGCCGAAGCCCTCGCTTCGCGCGGGGACAAGGTGATCCTGGTACGGGTCGAGACCAGCCCCGAAGATATTCACGGCATGCATGCGGCGAAGGGCATCCTGACCGCGCGCGGCGGCATGACCAGCCACGCGGCCGTGGTGGCACGCGGCATGGGTCGCCCCTGCGTTTCGGGAGCTTCGGCGGTCTCTATCGACCGTGCCAGCAAGACCCTGCGGATCGGCAATCGCGAGCTGCGCGAAGGCGACATGATCACTATCGACGGCAGCAATGGGCAGGTGATGGCGGGCGAAGTGCCCACTGTGGAGCCCGAGCTGGTCGGCGATTTCGGCACGCTGATGGAATGGGCCGATGCGCATCGCCGCATGAAAGTACGCACCAATGCCGAAACGCCCGCCGATTGCCGCATGGCGCGCCAGTTCGGCGCGGAAGGCATCGGGCTATGCCGCACCGAGCACATGTTCTTCGACGCGCGCCGGATCAGCGCGGTGCGCCAGATGATCCTTGCCGAGGACGAAAAGACCCGCCGCGCGGCGCTGGCCAAGCTGTTGCCTGAACAGCGAGCCGATTTCCGCGAGATCTTCGAAGTGATGTCGGGCCTGCCATGCACGATCCGCCTGCTCGATCCTCCGTTGCATGAATTCCTGCCGCATGCGGATGACGATTTCGCCGAGCTGGCCGATGCGACCGGGCTGGGCGTGGACCACCTCAAGCGCCGCGCAGCCGAATTGCACGAGTTCAACCCGATGCTGGGCCATCGCGGTTGCCGGTTGGGGATTACCTTCCCCGACATCTACGAGATGCAGGCGCGCGCGATCTTCGAGGCCGCCTGCGAAGTGGCCTCGGCGGGCGGTGAAACGCCGGTGCCGGAGATCATGGTGCCTCTGGTCGCCACCAAGCGCGAGCTTGAGCTGCTCAAGGAGCTGATCAACCGCGTGGCGAGGAAGGTGTTCGAGGAAACCGGACGCCCGGTCGAATATCTCGTCGGGACGATGATCGAGCTGCCGCGTGCCGCGCTGATGGCGGGCGAAATTGCGCAGGAAGGCGCCTTCTTCAGCTTCGGCACCAACGATCTGACGCAGACGACGCTGGGCGTGAGCCGCGACGATTCCGCGCGCTTTCTTGCGCCCTATGTCGAGAAGGGGATTTTCCCGCGCGATCCGTTCGTCAGCCTCGATATCGAAGGCGTCGGTCAGCTGGTCGAACTTGCGGCGGCGCGGGGCAGGGCGACCCGGCCCGACATCAAACTGGGCATCTGCGGCGAGCATGGCGGCGATCCGGCGAGTATCGCTTTCTGCGAGCAGATCGGGCTCAATTACGTGTCTGCCTCGCCTTATCGCGTGCCGATTGCGCGGCTTGCAGCGGCCCAAGCAGCTCTCAGGGCCTAACGCCAGCCGGTGAGGGTGAGGATCTGGAAGGTCTCGGCGATCTTTCCTTCCTCGTCCTTTATCGCTCTGAATGCGGCTTTGGCACGCGCCAGTCCGGCCTTTCCTAAATTGGGGGCGGGCGATACCAGCACCGAAGTGAGCGCCTGCTCGCGTAGGTCGCTGATGAGGCGGTCGAGCGACCGGTAGCTCACGGTGAGCTTGTGGGTGTCGACCACCTGCTTTGCAAAACCGGCACGTTGCATCAGCGCCGACGCCGCGCGGTCGTCGATCTGCGGGTGGAGCCGTGCAGCGGGTCGCTGACCATCGGCTGCGAGCATGACCTGCCGTAGCGAGCTCAGGCTGCCTGCGCCCGGGAATTGCGCGATCATAAGCCCGCCGGGCTCGAGCGCATTGCGCAGGTGGAGCAGGGCACCGGGCAGATCGTTGACCGTGTCGAGTCGGGCGTGGCTTACAATGAGGCAGTAGGAATCTTCGGCGATCGGCTGCTCCTCATCGGGAGAGGGCAGGGTCGCGACTTCGCTGCCGCGCGCCCGGAGCTGCGCAGCAAGTCCCTCTGCCGCATGGCCTGTCACCAGTGCCCGCGCAGGTTCGAAGCGCATGAAGTCGAGCCGCTCGAGGACGTCGCGCTGCAGTTCCTCGTAGAGCCAGTTGGCGGCGCCTTCACGCGACGCAATCGCCTCGGCACGCGCAGCACGAGCATCGCGCCGCTTGCCGGCGAAGATCTGAGGAACGCGAGGCTGGCTCATTGTCCAGCGCACTGCCCCGCTTGCGCCCGCGGTGCAAGAGGTGCAGCATGCCGGCATGGGTCGCGCAGAGGAATTTCTGCATCGCTTTCGCGCGTTTTCGCGCCGTTGATCGATCTTGTGTATCCGCCGCGCTGCCCCTTGTGCGGGGTCGCGATTGCCGAGAACGGCGGCCCATGCGGAGGCTGCTGGGCGCAACTTGTGGTTCCCGGCGAACCAGCATGCGCGATCTGCTCGCGCCCATTTCCGCCGGGCATTGCAGATGGAACCGCGCAATGTACAGTCTGCCTGCAAGAGCCTCCCGGTCAGGAAGGGATTGCCGCGGCGACGCTGTACAACGATGCGTCGCGGAGGCTAGTCCTTGCCTTCAAACACGGGGGCAAGATTGCGCTGGGAGGGCAACTGGGGTGGCTGATGGCGGCGAAACTGCCTGAGCCACGTGAGGCGCCGCCGCTGCTGTTTCCTTTGCCCTTGCACCGCTGGCGCTTATGGCGTGGTGGGTTCAACCAGGCGGCTCTATTTGCGAAGGAACTGGCGCGGCACGGCAAAGGAAAACTGGCAGTCGACGCGCTGGCGCGGCGCAAGGCGACGCCGATGCTCGGCGGGATGTCACGAAAAGCTCGCCAGCGGTCGCTGAGCGGCGCAATCGAAGTGCCGCGACGCCGCGCGGAGTTGGTCAAGGGGCGCGACGTGATCCTGGTCGATGACGTGCTCACTAGCGGAGCCACCAGCAGCGCCTGCATGACCGCGCTGCTCAAGGCCGACCCGACAAGCGTTACGATCTGTTGCTTTGCAACGGTGCTTGACGAGCCGCTTAATTGCGATGCTGCGGCTGCATCGGCGGACCAGGTTCGGCAAAGCATAACGCCCGGGATCGATATGATCCCGGGCGCCACGTGACTAATTAACGCGAACCCACTTCCAGGAAGCTAAGGTGACCTCCCCCTTGATGGCCACCCGGGTTCTATCCCTCATCGTTTTTCCGAAAGCGCTCAACCCAAGTGGAGGGCGGCGTCCCGGGTGCCCCTGAACCTGGCACTTTTGCTGTACCGGTGATCGGTTGGCGAGCTATGCCCGCGGGCCGATCGGTCCCATTCAATTGCCGTTCTTCAAAGTCTGAATCCGCTTCATCGTGGATCTTGGCTGCCATCTGTGGTTATCTAGCAACAAATCATCGCAGCTAATTATCTGTTCATCGAAGGATTCCCGTGTGTCCCACGCAGACCCCGGTGCTGACGCGGCAAACGAACCGCGCGACCATACCTTAAAATTCCTGCCCAAGTTCGATTCGAACGGATTGCTTACGGCGGTCGTAACGCATGCCCAAAGCGGCGAAGTGCTGATGGTTGCATTCATGAACCGCGAAGCAATCGACGCGACCCGCGATACCGGAATCGCACATTTCTGGTCTCGCTCGCGGCAGTCTCTTTGGCGCAAGGGTGAAACCTCGAGCAACGAATTGCGGATTGTCGAAATCCTGGTGGATTGCGACCAGGATGCACTGGTCGTGCGTGCTGAGCCGGTGGGTCCAACGTGCCATACCGGAGCGCGTTCGTGCTTCTTTCGGCGGTTGGAAGGTGACACTCTCGTAGGGGGTAATTCTTGACGCTAACGTAAAGGTAAGTTAGTGTGGGTCATGGCCAGCCCCGCAGCAAATCCGCACCATGAGAATGGCGAGCCCCGGCACGGCGGCGCGCATCTCGATCGTCCCGACAAGCATGAGCGCGAGCTATATACAATTTCCGATCTGACGTCGGAATTCGACTGCACTGCGCGTGCACTGCGCTTCTACGAAGACGAAGGCCTGATTTCACCCCAAAGGGTCGGCCTGACGCGCGTTTATTCGAAGCGCGATCGTGCCCGGCTCGCATGGATCATGCGCGCGAAGAACGTCGGCTTCAGCCTGACCGAAATCCGCGAGATGATCGATCTCTACGACCTTGGGGATGGCCGCGTCGAACAGCGCCGTGTTACAGTCGAGAAATGCAAGGCGCACGTCGCCAAGCTCAAGCGCCAGCGCGCCGACATCGACTCCTCGATCAAGGAGCTGAGCGCCTTCATCCGCATGGTCGAAGAGCTCGATCCTGGCCGCTGAGGCCCATCAAGACCACTACCGCCTACATACCGAGGATACATCGATGCCTATCTACACCGCCCCGACCCGCGACACCCGTTTCGTCGTCAACGAACTGCTCGATCTGGCGAGCTATGGCAATCTGCCGGGTTTCGAGAATGCCACGCCCGACATGATCGATACGGTAATCAATGAAGCCGGCCGGTTCTGCGCCGAAGTTCTGGCTCCGCTCAACCTTGTGGGAGACCAGCACGGCTGCGTCCGCCACGACGACGGTTCGGTGAGCACGCCTCCCGGTTTTAAGGAAGCTTATCAACAGTTCCGCGAAAGTGGTTGGGGCACCGTTGCGCAACCCGAGGAATTCGGTGGGCAGGGATTCCCGCATGTGCTCGGCTTCGTACTTGAGGAATTCATGGGCACATCGAACCAGGCTTTCGCCATGTATCCCGGCCTTGGCGCAGGCGCAGTAGCCGCGCTGATCGCGGCGGGCAGCGGCGAGCAGAAGGCGACCTATCTTCCAAAGATGGTCGCGGGCGAATGGCTGGGCACCATGAACCTGACCGAACCGCATTGTGGCACCGATCTGGGTATGATCCGTACCAAGGCGGAACCCAATGGCGATGGCAGCTATGCGATCACTGGCACCAAGGTCTTCATTTCGGCGGGCGAACACGACCTGACCGAGAACATCATCCACCTGGTGCTGGCAAAGACTCCGGGTGCGCCTGACAGCACCAAGGGCATTTCGCTGTTCGTGGTCCCGAAGTTCCTCGTCAATGCGGATGGTTCGCTGGGCGAGCGCAACGGCGTTTCCTGTGGCTCGATCGAGCACAAGATGGGCATCCATGGCAATTCCACTTGCGTCCTCAACTACGACGGCGCCAAGGGCTGGCTAGTGGGCGAGGAGAACAAGGGCCTCGCCGCAATGTTCGTGATGATGAATGCCGCGCGCCTTGGCGTCGGCATCCAGGGGCTGGCGCAGGCCGAAGCCGCCTATCAGAACGCGGTCGCCTATGCACTTGATCGCCGACAGGGCAGGGCGCTCACCGGCCCGGCGGACCCGGAAGCCAAGGCTGATCCGATCTTCGTCCACCCCGACGTGCGCCGTATGCTGATGGATGCCAAGGTCTTCACCGAGGGGATGCGCGCACTGTGCTTGTGGGGCGCATTGCTGGTCGACCTGTCGCACAAGGCGCCGACCGCCGAAGAGCGCGAACAGGCCGATGCATTGATCGGGCTGATGACCCCGGTGATGAAGGGCTATGGCACCGACAAGGGCTATGACGTCGCCACCAACATGCAGCAGGTCTTCGGCGGTCACGGCTATATCGAGGAATGGGGCATGAGCCAGTTCGTGCGCGATGCCCGCATTGCCATGATCTACGAAGGCACCAATGGCGTGCAGGCGATGGATCTGTGCGGCCGCAAGCTCGGCTCGAAGGGTGGAGTAGCGATCCAGGCCTTCTTCAAGATGGTCGATGACGAGATCGCTGAAGTGAAGGGCAATGAGCAACTCGCCGATCTCGCGACACGCCTCGAAAAGGCGCTGGGCGAGCAGAAGGCTGCGACCATGTGGTTCATGCAGAATGCGATGGCGAACCCCAACAACCTAGGCGCTGGCGCGCACAATTACATGCACCTGATGGGTATCGTCGTGCTTGGCCTGATGTGGCTACGCATGTCGAAGGTGGTGCTGGAAAAGCTCGCGGGCGAGCCGGAAGACAAGGCCTTCTACGAAGCCAAGCTGGTCTCGGCTAAGTATTATGCCGAGCGCTTCATGCCCGATGCTGGCGCGCTTCGCAGCAAGCTGGAGGCGGGCAGTGAGCACATGATGGCGCTGGGCGCAGATGCTTTCCGGACCGCTGCCTGAGTTCCAGTGCCAGAGCCTAAAATTGTGGGGCGCCTTCAGGAAAGGCGCCCCTTTTTCGTTTGATGGATTGTAGGACGAGACCCTATCACTCTATCAGGTGGCGATGCACGAGCATCGATGATGCCGATGCGAGATGGGGGAATTGGGGATGTCATCGAGCGTTTTGCGGCGGCTCGCCGGTCCGGGTCTGATCTTCACCGGGGCCGCCATTGGCACCTCTCATCTTGTCCAGTCGACCCGCGCGGGCGCGATGTTCGGGGCTGCACTGATCGGCGTGATCGCGCTGGCGAATTTCCTCAAGTACCCCGCTTATCGCTTCGGGATCGACTTTGCGCATGCGCGGGGGCGATCGTTGCTCACCGGCTATCGCGAGCTGGGCTTGTGGGCATTGGTGCTGTTCCTGATCGCGGTAGCGCCGCTCGTTCCGATCATCTGGGCCGCGCTGGGGACGGCGACTGCCGGGATCGTGACTGTAGTGATCGGGCCGATATTGCCCGTGCCCATGCTCGCCTCCTTGATACTGCTGGCTGCCACCGCGCTTTTGCTGATCGGGGGATACAGGCTGCTCGACCAGGTCAATGCGATGTTGCTCGCCTTCCTTGTTATTTCCACATTGATCACGACGATCATGGTGTTGCCGCGGGTCGAGTGGGGCACGCTGGTCGACTTCAGCTGGACGCACGAGGTGGCTGCGCTGCTCTTCATCGTCGCGCTTGCGGGTTTCATGCCCAACCCTACCGACGTTTCCGTCCCGCTGTCGCTTTGGAAGATCGAAGCGGACCATTCGTTGCCTGAAGGCAGCAGGCCGACACTGGCCGAAACGCGCAAGAGCTTCTTCTGGCCCTACGTGATGACCGCCTTCATGGCGGTGTGCTTCTGCATCATGGGGGCAGGGGTGATGCATCCGCAAGGGATCGCGCCGCTGGCCGATGCCCCGGGCTTCGCCGGGCAGCTCGTCGGGCTTTACCGCGAAGCGCTTGGACCCGGTGCTGCCGTGCTTGCGGCGATTGCGGCCCTGTCGGTAATACTCACCACGGTTATTGCGGGGATCGACGCCTATGCACGCACTTTTGCCGCGTCACTTGCGGTGCTCGGTGGGCGTGAGGACATTCTCTATACCAAGGGCGAATACACGTCCTTCTGCCTCTTCTTCGTCGCCGTCGCGATACTGGCGCTGTTCACCCTGCTTTCGGACCTGACGGGCTTCCTCGATTTCGTGACTTCGTCGAGCTTAGTGATCGCGCCGGGCGTGGCTCTGCTCAACCACCTCGTCGTGACGCGATGTGAAATGCCTGGGGAAGCCCGACCCACCCTCCTGGCGCGACTGCACAACGCGATCGCCATCGTGGTGATGGGAGCGCTGGCGGTGATGTATTTCGTACTGATCTGACAGGCTAGGCTGCGCGAAAGCGGCCTAGCCGAGCACTTCGTCGAACAGGCTGTGCATGGCCGCCCAACTCTGACGGTCGGCGCTGGAATTATATGCTGGATTGGCCGAGCCATCGAGCATGCGCTGGTTGGTAAAGCCGTGTTCGACGCCGGAATAGCTGTGGAAGTGCCAGTTCGCGCCAACGCCGTCCAATTCCTCCCAGAACTCGGTCACCTGGCTGCGCGGGACCAAGGAATCCGCATCGCCATGGCACACCAATATGCGCGGGCGGATGGTCTCGCTCGCGGGTAAGGGCGTTTCCAGTAGGCCATGGAAACTGACGACGGCTTCCAGCTCATGCCCGTCTCGTGCAAGTTCGAGCACGGCCATGCCGCCAAGGCAGAAACCGATCGCCAATTGCGGCAGGCTTGGGTACAACTGGCGCAGCAGCTTGAGGGTAGCCCCAAGCCGGGTCCGCATGGCGCGTGGATCTGCCCGCAGCCGCCCCATCGCTTCGAACGCCTGCTCGAAACTGGATGGTGCATCCGGCCCGTAGAAGTCTGCGATTAGCACGGCATAGCCCGCGTCTGCCAGTGCTTGGGCCTTGTCCTCCACCCCGGGGGTGGAGTTCATGAAGGTCGGGAAGATCGCGACAGCTGCCCTCGCCGATCCTTCGGGGCACAAGTGCTGCGCAACCAGCGGGGTATCGCCATCGCGATAGTCGATCCGCTCAAACATGCTCATTCCACCGGAAGGAAATCAGGCACCGAAAGGTAACGCTCGCCAGTGTCGTAATTGAAGCCCAGCACGCGGCTGTTAGCGGGAATCTCCTTCAGCTTCTGCGCAATCGCGGCAAGCGTCGCACCGCTTGAAATGCCTACCAGCATACCTTCCTCTGCGGCGGCGCGGCGGGCCATTTCCTTCGCATCTTCCGGATCGACCTGTATCGCGCCGTCGATCGCCCGTGTGTGGAGGTTGCCGGGGATGAAGCCCGCGCCGATGCCCTGGATCGGGTGCGGGCCGGGCTGGCCACCGCTGATCACCGGGGAAAGGGTTGGTTCGACCGCATAGGCCTTCATGCCGGCCCAGTGGCGCTTCAGTTCCTCGGCACAGCCGGTCAGGTGCCCGCCGGTGCCGACACCGGTTATAAGGACGTCAACCGGTGCATCGGCGAAATCGGCCAGGATCTCCTTCGCGGTCGTGCGCACATGAACCGCGACATTGGCCGGATTGTCGAACTGGCTCGGCATCCACGAATTTTCGGTCGCCTCGATCAGCTCATGCGCCCGTTCGATCGCACCCTTCATGCCCTTTTCCTTGGGTGTGAGGTCGAAGCTCGCTCCATAGGCTAGCATCAGCCGCCGCCGTTCGAGCGACATCGATTCGGGCATGACCAGCACGAGCTTGTAGCCCTTCACCGCCGCCGCCATTGCCAGCCCGATTCCGGTGTTGCCGCTGGTCGGCTCGATGATCGTGCCACCCGGCTTCAAGGCGCCGCTCTGTTCGGCATCCTCCACCATTGCCAGTGCGATCCGGTCCTTGATCGAACCGCCCGGATTGGCGCGCTCGCTCTTAACCCACACTTCACGGTCGGGGAACAGCCGGGCCAGCCGGATATGCGGGGTGCGGCCGATCGTCTCAAGGATGTTCGCGGCTTTCATGTCAGGACTCCTAGGATTTGATGCGCTGTTGCTCGATTATGATTTCATCGGGCGGATCGAATGTCCGCGTGGTTCTTAGCACAGGAAACAGCCGGCTCCACAGCGCGACCGTTAAGATTGCGCCTGCACCGCCAGTGACCACCGCGGCGACGGGTCCGATCAGGAAAGCCAGGCTTCCCGAGAAGAAATCGCCGAACTCGTTTGAGGCGCTTATCGACAACAGGCTGACCGATGACACGCGGCCGCGCATGTCGTCGGGCGTGTGCAGCTGGATCAGCGACTGGCGGATATAGACGCTGAACATGTCCGTCGCGCCGATGATGAATAGCATCGAGAGGCTAAGCGGCATCGAAGTCGATAGGCCGAACACAATCGTCGCCACCCCGAACAGGAAAACCGCCCACAGCATCTTGGGGCCGACATTGTTCTCAATCGGCCGGAAGCTGAACCACAGCGCGGTAATCGCCGCTCCCAACGCCGGCGCCATCGCGAGCTGTCCAAGCCCGGTTTCGCCGACCTTCAAGATGTCGCGCGCATAGACCGGGAACAGAGCTGTGGCACCGGCAAGGAACACGGCGAAAAGGTCAAGCGTGATCGCCCCAAGTACCATCTTGTTTTGGCGGACATAGCGTATCCCGTCGAGCATTTGACCGATCGGGCGGCGATCCTTGCGCAATGCGGGTTGCGGCACTTTGCCGATCAGGCTGAGTGCGCTCACCGACACGATAAAAAGGCCGCTTGCGACGAGATAGGGAAGCGCAGGAAAGATCGAATAGGTGTAGCCACCGATGAAGGGCCCTACGATCATGCCGGTTTGCCAGGCGATGCTTGAAAGCGCGATGGCACGCGGCAGGATACGCTTGGGCACTAGATTGGGGGCGAGGGCGGACAGCGCCGGGCCTGCAAATGCTCGCGCCACGCCCAGCAGCACTGCGATACCGAAGAGCACCGGCAGGGTAATATCTCGATGCCAGGTGAGCCAGGCGAGCAGCGACGCACAAGCGAGTTGCAGCAACACGGTAAGCTGCCCGATCATGCGGCGATCGAAACGGTCGGCGGCGAGGCCCACGAAGGGTGTCAGCACGAACAGCGGGGCAAATTGCATCAGCCCGATCAACGCCAGCTGGCCCGATGCTGCAGCCACACCCATGCCCGCGTCGCGGGCGATATTGTATGTTTGCCAGCTGATAATCAGCAGCATGGCGTATTGCGCCAGCGTAATGCACAGGCGGCTTGTCCAATAGGCGCAGAAATTGGCGACGCGAAACGGGTGCGTCGCCTCAGCGCTGTGATCGGTCGCAGTGGGTGCTGTGTCGCTCACAAATGCGCAATGGCAGGGGCGATGCCCGCTGCCAAGGCGTCAAAAACTATCTTGTCGGTAAGCTGATGGTATCAGCGCAAACGGCGCAGCCGCGGATTGGGCTGCAGCTCGTCAATGATCGCGATGAAATCGTCGAGGCGGATGATCCGCTCGAACTGGAAACCGGCACGCTCGTCGCGTGCCCAGATAACATAGGCTTCGATCCGTCCTACCAAGGGCAGGCGGATGATCACACGGTCGCCGCGTTGAAGACCTTCGGCATTATCGACCATGAAGCCATGCGCGGAGAGATTCGCGACATGCAGCTTGAGATCGCCCAAACTGCGATGTTCGGCCATCACCGGGAAATCGACCGGGTAACGCGCGGCGCGGCGCAGGTCGGTCAAACTGCGATTGGCTCCGGCACTCACGGTTTCTTCCCCAAAGACATGCCCTTGAAGGCATGGTTGCCAGACAGTCGCTGATATTTGGTAAAGACCGAACGCACCGAAACGGCCGTTAGGCGGCCTTAACGCATCGTAGCAAAGTAAGTTTGACGGATTTGCAGCAGCTTACTGCGGTTAAAGCGTAACGATGCCGTGTTTCTTCTTTCCGAGGCTCAGCTTGCGCTGCTCGCCTTCGCCCACTTCGACGAGCAGGGCAGGATCACTGACGACCGCATCGTCAAGCTTCACCGCGCCTTCCGTGATCTTGCGCTTCGCCTCGCCATTGGAGGCAGTGAAGCCGATTTCGGTCAGCACTGCGCCGATCCGCATGCCTTCCGCGCCGACGGCAAGAGTCGGCAAGTCATCGCCCGCGCCACCCCCGGCGAATGTCTCGATCGCGGTTGCTTCGGCAGCGCGAGCGGCCGCTTCACCGCGCACCAGTCCGGTCACTTCATTCGCAAGGACGATCTTGGCCTGGTTGATCTCGGCGCCTTCCAGCGCTTCGAGGCGGGCGATTTCGTTCAGCGGCAGATCGGTGAAGAGGCGCAGGAATTTGCCCACGTCGCGATCATCCACATTGCGCCAATATTGCCAGAAGTCGTAGCTGGGGAGCTGTTCCTCGTTCAGCCACACCGCGCCTGCGGCAGTCTTGCCCATCTTGGCGCCGTCTGCCGTGGTCAGCAGCGGTGTGGTCAGACCGAACAGTTCAAAGCCGTGCATCCGGCGGCCCAGCTCGATCCCGTTGACGATATTGCCCCACTGGTCGCTGCCGCCCATCTGCAGGCGAGCGCCCGTCGCTTGCGCTAGGTGGCGGAAGTCGTAGCCCTGCAGGATCATATAGTTGAATTCGAGGAAGGTCATCGGCTGCTCGCGTTCGAGCCGCAGTTTGACCGAATCGAAACTGAGCATGCGGTTGATCGTGAAATGGGTACCAACCGTGCGCAACATCTCGATGTAACCGATCTCGCCCAGCCAGTCGTAATTGTCGACCATTACTGCATCGGTCGGGCCGTCGCCGAAAGTGAGCAGGCGTTCGAACACCGTGCGGATCGAAGCGATATTGGCCGAGATCGTCTCTTCCGAGAGCATCTTGCGGCTCTCGTCGCGCCCCGTGGGGTCGCCGATCCGGGTGGTGGCGCCACCCATAACCACGATCGGCTTGTGCCCGGCCTGTTGCAGGCGGCGCAGCATCATGATCTGTACCAGGCTGCCAATATGCAGGCTGGGCGCGGTGGCATCAAAGCCGATATATCCCGGAATCACCTGTTTTTGCGCCAAAGCGTCCAGCCCGGTGGCATCGGTGGTCTGGTGGATATAGCCGCGCTCATTAAGCAGGCGCAGAAGATCAGAATTGTAGTTTGACACTGGCTTTCTCTTGCGTTCAGCGCGGGCGGTTAGCATGGGGAGGGGACAATGCAAGCATATCCCCTCATTGCGCATCCATCATGCCCACCTTTGCAGGTAAACGCTGTTGAAGCGAGGGTGGGATTGGATGACCCGAACTGGCTGCGCTTGCGCTGGCGGGTGGAGGGCGCGGGGCAGCTGGTTCTGCCGCGCATTGGCAGCAAGAAACGCGCAGATGGCCTGTGGCAAACGACGTGTTTTGAGCTGTTTTTGCAACCTGAAGGTGAGGAGGGGTATTCG
>JALRKY010000034.1 GCA_023260985.1 Altererythrobacter sp.
CCGATTGCTTGATCGTGTCGCGGATGAAGAGGTTGGTCCAGCGCAGCTTGTGCTCGCCCAGCTCAAGCCCGAAGCCGAGCATGGCGTTTGCAAGCATCCGATTGTCGGTCACGAAATTGCGGGAATCGCGGTCAAGTTCGAGATCGGCATTCAGCGGGTTCTGTGAAGTGAGGACCTTGGTCCGCAGCTTGTTGCTGAGCGATGCGGTCCCGATAATGCCGAGCCGTCCGTCTGAACCGATGTCAAACGCGGTCCCTGCGGTAATCCCGCCCGAGAAATTCGGACGCGTGCTGCCGACCCCCTGAAGCAGGATGAGGTTGGGATTGCCCAACTGCTTGACGATGGCCTGCTGGTCGACTTCGGGATCTTTGATCCGCAGCCCGCTGTCGAAGAAGGCCTGAAGGGCGGGCGGGACGTCGCGCGTGCCATCGTCGAAGCCCGACCAGTCATAGTCCGACCCGTAATAGTCGAGGCCGTTGCTGAAGGTGGTTTCGGTATCGCCGCTCATCCCCAGGCTGATCTTCACGAAGCCTTCGTCAGGAACGGCACGCGTGGTCAGGTTGATGACGCCGCCGCCGAACTCGCCGGGGAAGTTGGCGGAGTATGTCTTCTGCACCAGCGAGGAGGCGATGACATTGGTGGGGAAGATATCGAGTGGAACCACTCTGCTCAGTGGCTCGGGCGAAGGCAGGGGCAAGCCGTTGAGCAGCGCAAGGGAATAGCGATCGCCAAGGCCGCGCACGAAAACGAAGCCGTTGCCGACGACCGAAAGGCCGGTAACGCGGCCAAGCGCGCCGGCAATGTCGCCTTCACCGGTCCGCGCGATTTCCTCGCTGGAAAGTACCGAGACAACCTGAGTCGAACTGCGCGTCACATCGCGGAAGCGGCGCCCGGTCACGATGATCCCGCCTCCGGGCACAGAGATGTCCGGCTCTGCGACCTCGTCCTCGACGAGTGGCTGGGCCGATTGGTCATATGCAGGTTCCTGCTCGCTCGGCACGGGCGGTGATTGGTCCTGGGCATAGGCCTGCACCGGAAATGTCAGTGCGGTTGTGAGCAGGAGCAGCCCCGCCAACTGCTTGCCAGTTTTCATTCTTTGAGACCCTTTCAGTTAGGTCTGTTGAATTCCGAAATCAGGGCGCCGGCCCTGCATGCGTTAAAGGGGAGGCGGCCAGGCGGATGCATGGCCACCTCCCCCTTTCTCCAATCAGGAAGTGTAGACAGGCAGCGAGGTGCAGGCCCCGCTGTTGCTGCCGAATGTGATCGTCGACGAGTCGCAGGTCCATCCCTGGAAGCGCGTGTCGCCCGATCGGGCGGCGCCCACAAAGCCTGCGTTCTCGAAGAAGTTCGCAACACCGGCGGGATTGGTAAGGCCGCTCACATCGAAGAACGGAATGCCATTCTCGTTCGCACCGTTGATGTAGGTCATCGTCAGCGTGCTCACGAGGTTCGAATTGTTGTTCGAACCAGCATTGAACTGCGTCTGGACTTGCGCTGCGGTGGTGCCGCTGCCGTCACGGAACGGGGTCGCACAGGAAAGGCCGACAGATTCGAAACGGACCGGACCTGCCTCGTCGAGGCCTGCATTGGCTGCCCGGGTCAAGGCGTCGATGCCGTCGACGCGCATACAAGCCGTGCCATTGGAGGAGCCATCGACGACGATCGTGTTGAACAGCGAATAGTCGGTCTTGCCGCGGAAGCGGAGGACTTGGTCGCCATTTCGACGCTGGATGAAGGTCGCGTTGGAAATCAGCGTGTTCTGACGCGGCGTACTCTCTTCGAGCGTGTTCGACGAGTCAGCTTCGATGATCGTATCACCAGCGCCTGCGCGCTGGACTGCCACGACATATTGCAGCGATGCTTTCACACCGGTGTCGGTATCGATCGAGTCATCCTCGGCGCCAACGACCACAAGACCCTTGATGTTGATTCGGCCACCGAAGAACTCGACGCCGTCGTCCGAGCTGTTGAACGACATGATGTTGTTGAAGGTGGTGCCCGAACCAACACCGCCGGTTGTCAGCGACTGCAATTCGTCGCCATTGGCGAGAACCGAACCCGAATAGCGCAGCTGAACGAATCTGATGCTGCCCGAGCTGTCCGTGGGGTCATTGCCGCCGTAGCGCGGAGGTGTGGTCGTGCCTTCGACCTCGCGTTCGCAATTGCCTGAGCCGGGGGTCGCCGTGTTCGAAAGGCAGTCCGTCACCGGGGCTCGGCCGTTGAGGATCAGGCCGCCCCACTGGCCGGACGAAGTGTCCGAGTTTTCGCCACGGACGTTCTGGGTGCTGGTGAAGATGATCGGGCGAGCGGCCGTGCCGTTGGCCTGGATCTCATTGCCGCGGTTTACGTTGAGATAGGATGCGTCGAGGCCGGCCAGGATCACGCCCGGTTCGATCGTCAGAACGACGTTGGTGTCGCTTAGGCCATCCGAAGCATCGGCGGCGGGGCCGCCGTCAGTGCCCACGTCAACCTGCCCGTCTATCAGATAAATCACGGCGGCGTTCGACGGGGTGAACTGGAGCTGCGAGGATCGATTGAACCGCGCGGGCAGCTGGCACAGGCGATAGGTGCCGGTCGGCCCCGAAATGGTCCCGCGGTTGGTGAGGCCCTGCGGGTCCGAGATGAAGGGGCAATCGGTTGCCGCGACTGCACCCGTCTGCCCGGGAGTCGGCGTCGGCGTAGGCGTCGGCGACGGGTTGTTGATGATGACGTTGCCGCCCGTACCGGGCGAGACGATTTCGTCTGCGCCACAGCCCGCCAGGGCAACCAGGCTGCAGCCGAGAATAAGCGTGCGGTGGAAATTTTTCACAGCGAGCGGTCCCCTCAAGAGATTCCGAGAATCAGGAATTGGTAAGCGCGGTGTTGCGCAGGGGTTCGCTAGGCAGCTTGCGTGACAGTTTCTTGGCAAACATTGCGGGTTTGCGACAATCCACAAACTATGACTGAAATGCGACGAATGTGACTTTGGAAGGGCGCGACCCGAGACCAAGGGATGGGCGGTAAGTTTGCAATATTACATCGATAAACCAATAAGATGAGGTTATTTGATTGCGCATTTATGACAATGTTACATTCTTATTGCGCGTAGTGGGGTGCTGGCGCATTCTTCCGACATAAACGGGAGAAATAGACATGCTTGCAGCATCACTTGTTACTGCAATGATATGGGCCCAGGCGGTCGCAATTGCCCCGGCCGAATCGGCGGAGATCGAAGTTACGGCCACTGAGCCGCGGGTCGGCTACGAAGCCCTGATGGCGGGAGACAATTTGCGTGCCATCGCTGAAATCGAAGCCAATCGCTCGCTCGCCGCGAATGATCCGGTGCGGCTGATCAACCTCGGCATAGCCTATGCGCGGCAAGGCGACGAGGCGCGCGCCCGGTCACTGTTTGAAGGGGCGGTTGCAAGCTCCGACCAGATGGAGCTCGAAACCGCAACCGGCGACTGGGTCTATTCGCGTGCGTTGGCACGGCAGGCCTTGCGCATGGCACGGATGGCCGCTCGCTGATTCTGAACAGCTGGCTTTCATCGCAAGGCCCTTCCCGCCACTGATCTGATACCGGGTGGCAGCGCCGCTCGCATGTACGCGCCCTGCTGACAAAAGGGGGGGTGTGGATAGCCTGTGCACGACTCTCATCAATCGGCCTTCGCGTCTTTGTCACCGCATTGTAATGTGCGCTAAGCATGGGAGCCTGATGAAAGTTCGCATGCCGATTCTCTCGCAGTCGCCATACTGGCCCGGCGCGGTAGCGCTGGCGCTTGCTTCGGTGCCTGCGCAGGCCGATGTGCTTGAGCTTGGCGCCGACGGCGCGCGCTGGGTGGCTGGCGGCCCGGCAGAGGCGAGCGCCGCCCCCGATACGCCGGCCGCAGCCATCGTGATCGCGGACGCGCCGAGGCCTGAACCCGCGCAGCGCGATCCGCAGCTGGTCACTCACAGCGAGGCCACTGCACGCGGTGTCCCCGCTGCCTATGCGCCCAAGGTCGCAGAACTGGCGGCGCGCTATGATCTCAGCCCCGCACTGATCGAGGCGCTGGTGTGGCAGGAGAGCCGCTGGCAACATTCCGCTGTCTCGCCCAAGGGCGCTCGCGGGCTGACCCAGCTGATGCCGGGGACCGCACGCGACCTTGGCGTTGACCCTGCCGATCCCTTCGCAAATCTCGAAGGCGGCGCGCGCTACCTGCGCGAACAACTTAACCGGTTCAATGGCGATCTCGAAAAAGCTTTGGCCGCCTACAACGCGGGCCCAGGCCGGGTCGAGCGCGCCGGAGACGTCCCCCCTATCGCTGAAACGCGCCAGTATGTCGCGGCGATCATGGGTCGCCTCAATAACCACAGCAACAAGGAAGCCCGATAGATGCCTTCGCTCACCCGCCTGCTTGCCATGGCGATGCTCATGCTTAGCCCGACCGCCGCACTGGCCCAACAGGCTGCGGATCCGCAAGGGTCGGGTCCGGTCGTCGCTGCCCTGGCATGGCTGCAAGGCACGATGATGGGCACGGTGGCCACCACGGTCGCTGTTATGGCGGTCGCCGCAATTGGCTTCATGATGCTCACCGGCCGGATGAACTGGCGCTTTGGCGTGACGGTAATCGTCGGCGTGTTCATCCTGTTCGGAGCGACGACAATCGTGGCCGGCATCCAGTCAGCGGCGGGATAGGGCGCCCATGCCTGATCTCGTCCGCCATCCTGTGCACCGCGCGCTCACGCGGCCGCAGATGTTCGCGGGCGTGACGATGAATTTCTTCATCATCAATCTGATGGTGACGACGATCGCTTTCCTTATCCTGAAAAGCTTCTGGATCATACCTGTTCCCATCATCACCCATGTGATCGGCTATGTGGTCAGCTTGCGCGAACCGCGCATCTTCGACTTGTGGATCACCAAGGTTTCGCAGTGCCCGCGCGTAAGTAATTACAAGCGCTGGGGCTGCAACAGCTACACGCCCTGACGCAGGAAGCCCGGAACGATGAGCAAATGGATCGGAATGGCGGCCTGGGGTGAAAAGGAAGCCCGCGCGGGCGACAGGTTGCCCTATGCTCGGCTGATAGACGAAAGCACGCTGCTGCTACGCGACGGTTCGGTGATGACATCGATCCAAGTGCCCGGGTTGCTGTTCGAGACGGAGGCAACGGATAGCCTCAACGCCCATGCCGCGACGCGCGAAGTGGTGCTGCGCTCGACGCTCGATTCGCGTTTCGTGCTCTATCACCATGTCGTCCGGCGGCGGGTGGAAGTCGAGCTCGACGCCGATTTCGACGATCCGCTGTGCCGCCATATCGACGCGCGCTGGAAGGAGCGGCTCGCGGGGGGCTCGCTGTTCATCAACGACCAGTTCGTCACGCTGATCCGGCGTCCTGCGCGGGGGCGCGCCGGACTTGCCGAGCGCGCATCGCGTTTCTTCAGCCGCACCGGACGCAGCGAGGTCGAGGCCGATCCGCGCGATGTGCGCACGCTGAAGGCGGCGGTTACGGGCCTTGTTGCCTCGCTTCAACCCTATGGGGCGCAAATGCTGGGCGACTACAAAGCTCCCGGCGGAGGCACCAATTCGGAAATGCTCGAATTGCTGTCGGCGCTCTACAATGGCGAGATGTGCCCGGTGCGCCGCCCGGCCGAAGAGACGGATATCGGCCAGATGCTGCCCTATCGCCGGGCCTCTTTCGGGCTAGACGCGATGGAGCTGCGCGGTTCGGGCCGCCCTGAATTCGCGGCCTTGCTGGGGCTCAAGGACTACCCCGAAGCGACATCGCCCGGCCTGCTCGACGGATTGCTGCGCCAGCCCTTTGAGATGATCGTGACCGAAAGCTACGCTCCGGCTGAACGGACCACGGCGCGCGAGCGGATCGACCTCGCTTTGCGGCGTTTGCGTTCGGTAGATGAGGAAGCCGCCGCGGAGCGTGCCGATATCCTCGCCGCACGCGATGCGCTGGGCAATGGCGCGGTCGGTTTCGGCGACCACCACTTGACCGTGATGGTGCGCGAAAGCGACCTGGCGAGGCTCGACGAAGCGGCTGCAGCCTGTGCCGCCGCACTGGCGGATACAGGCGCGATCGCGGTGCGCGAAGACATCAACCTCGAACCCGGCTTCTGGGCGCAATTCCCCGGCAACGAACAGTATGTCGTGCGCCGTGCGCTGATCTCCAGCGCCAACATGGCCAGCTTCGGCTCGATGCACGGCTTCGCACTGGGTCGGGCGAGCGGCAATCATTGGGGTGATGCGGTTACGCTGCTTCAGACCACCAGTTCAACGCCGTTCTTCTTCAATTTCCACCACGGCGACCTGGGCAATTTCTCGGTCATCGGCCCCTCGGGCTCGGGCAAGACCGTGGTGACGAGCTCGCGGATGGCCGGTTCGTCGTCGACGACCAGCACCCGGGTGGTGGCGCCGTCAGAGGTGGTGGAGCTCACGGCACCAGTCAACCAGCGAACGCTGGGTGCGGTCTGGACCCTTCCTGAG
>JALRKY010000039.1 GCA_023260985.1 Altererythrobacter sp.
TTCTGGCAGACCAAAGGTCGCGGTGCGCTCGGCCACGATGAAGTCGAACGATAGCAGCGCTTCGAAGCCGCCGCCCAAGGCTGCGCCCTGCACCAGCCCAATCGTGAGCATCGGCAGGCCAAGGCTGCGAATGTTGCGATCGAGGATCGCGCAGCAGCGGTGCCCATAATGGACCAGGCCTTCTCGGTCGCGATTGCGGATCAGCTGCTCGAACAGCGCAAGGTCCCCGCCGAAGCAGAAAACATCGGGCGCGCGGCTTCCGAGCACAAGGTAGCGAAGCGGCACCGAGCCATCGCCGAACCCCAACGGGATGAGCTCCTGCCAGCGCTCGAAATCATATAACATCGGCGGAGTAAAACTGGGCCGCCCGTCGGGATTCATGAAGGTCCAGAGGGTCGCATTGCTGTTATCATAGAGCACATCCAGCTCACCGAGCTGGAAAAGTTCCCGCGGCAGCGCCGCATGTCTTGCGCTTTCCGAAAATAGCTCCTCGTCATTGGACAAGGGAATAGCTTGCGTAATACCACCGTCCATAAATGCGCGCTCTTTTTTGACCCCCGTATGACGACAATACTACTCATCAATTTAAATGTGCCCAGTAAAGCCCTCGGCCAGTTGGGAATCTATGCGAGGCGGGAGTCCGTTGGCAAACGCAAAATTAAACATGTACGATGAACCGAGTCCTCAGCGGGGTGGTCGAACCGACAAGCGACCCTATCGATCCAGTGGCGCGTGAAGAAAATTCGAGGGATTTCGGCGACTTATGCGATATGGTGCGGCTAATTAGCCACACGTTCGCAGATTTATCAGGCAGTCATCTCTCAGAGAGCCCTTTGCAAGAGATCAGGCGGCTTCGCGCTTCGAACCGTCATCGTACACCGGTTTTTCCTCCAGCCATTCGATCAGCATGTCGAGCACGCGGCGGACCGAATACTCCTGATCGTTGAGGCGTTGTTCAAGACCGGCAATCTTCGCATCTCGCTCGGCGAGCTGACGCTCGATTGCTGCCAGCGCGCTATTGATCTTGGCCGCCCGGCCGCCAAGGGTATGTTTGCTTTGGTCTTCGTCGCTAATGCATGCGTGCTCCGTAATAAAGCATGGCTAGGCCGATTAAGTGAACAATAGGTTAGGTGCGATCTCCGATCGAAACGAGCAACCGAGTCACATTCTCCTTGCCACCACTCGCTCTTCGACTAGGCTCTCCACCGGAATTGGCCGCTAACGGGCGAAATAGCTCGCAAGTTCGACATGGGTCGACCAGCGAAACTGCCCGACCGGACGCAATTTCTCCAGCTTGAAACCCGCTTCAACAAGCCGCGCGACGTCGCGCGCCCAACTCACCGGATTGCAGCTGATATAGACCACGCGGCTGACCTTGCTTTCCGCGATGCACGCCACTTGTTCCCTTGCTCCTGCTCGCGGGGGATCGAGCAGTACCGCCTCGAACCGCCCCAGCTCATCGGGTTGTAGGGGGTTGCGGAACAGGTCACGATGCATCGCGTCCACAGAAAGCCCGGCACGGTCCGCCGCGGCCTTGCAGGCGAGGTGCGCATCGCGTGCGGCCTCAGCCGCCAGCACTTTTGCCGGGCCCGCCAGCGCAAAGGCGAAAGTACCCAGCCCTGCAAAAAGGTCCGCCACACTGGCAGCATCGCCGATCCACTCGCGTGCGTCCGCAACGAGGCGGTCCTCGCCATCCTGCGTCGCTTGCAGAAAGCTGCCCGCCGGAAGGGCTACAGGCGCCCCCGATAGCCTGATGGTGACCGGTTCGGGCTCCCACATCGTTTCCGAGCCATAGCCATGATCGAGCGTGAGCCGGGCAAACCCGTTCGCCTGCGCCCATTCGAGTGCCGCTTCGGTTGCGGCAAGCCCCTCGAGCGCGAAATTGCGGAGGCTACAATCGATCCCCTGGTCGGCCAGCGTCAAATCGACATCAACCGCCCCCTTGCCGCCATACTGCGCCACGAACCCGCGCAGCGCAGGGATCGTAGCCGCCAGTTCAGGCGCAAGGATATGGCATTCGGCCATGTCGACGATCTTGTGCGAACCGCCCTTGCGGAAACCCAGCACCGCGCCCTTGGCAGTTCGCAGAGCATGCAACGTTGCACGGCGACGGCTTTGCGGCGGCGAAAGATGCGTCGGCAGCAATTCGCCCACTTCCATGCCTTGCGAAGAGGCTGCGAAGGCTACGCGATCGGTCACGAAGCGTCTCAACGCTTCTTCATCGGCATGCTGCAACTGGCATCCGCCGCAGCTGCCGAAATGGCGGCACGGTGGCGTGGCGTGATGCCGACCGTGTTCGAGCGTGCCATCCTCGCGCAGCAGGTCACCCGGCGCGGTAAAGGGCACATGGCGCCCGTCTGCGGTGACGCCGTCGCCTCGCGCGGCGATTCGAATGATTTCTGCTGCTTCGCTCACAGTGCTGCGGCGATAGCACCAGATACTGCCCGCGCAAGTTCCTCTGCGGTAAAGGCGGCGCCACATTGCCGCGCAGCCTCTCCGTGAAGCCACACTGCTTCGCAAGCGGCCTCGAGTGGCGCAATGCCCGTTGCCATCCGGCTTGCCGCGATCCCCGCCAGCACATCGCCGGTTCCCGCGATCGAAAGCCAGCTCGGCGCAGGCGGAGCGATCGCGATCTGCCCGTCGGGCGCAGCGACCAGCGTATCCGGCCCCTTGGCCAGCACAACCATGCCGCTGGCCTTGGCGAGCGCCTGCGCCCGCGCCTGTCTGCCCGAAGCGACCACCGCGAAACTGCGGCATAGCGCTTCGAGTTCGCCATCATGCGGCGTCGCGAGCAATGGCACGCCTTCGCTCAGCATGTCCGGCCTGAGCAGGACCAGCGCGTCGGCATCGATCACCGCAGGCTTCCCGGT
>JALRKY010000012.1 GCA_023260985.1 Altererythrobacter sp.
AGGACGAGCCGACGACCGCCAAGGCGATCGAGCTCATGCTGTCGACCGAGGGCTTCAACGTCTACACCACCGATCTGGGCGAAGAGGGCCTCGATCTGGGCAAGCTGTATGACTACGACATCATCCTGCTCGACCTGAACCTGCCGGACATGCACGGTTATGACGTGCTCAAGAAGCTGCGCGTCGACAAGGTGCAGACGCCGGTGCTGATCCTTTCGGGCATTTCGGAAATGGACAGCAAGATCCGCAGCTTCGGCTTCGGCGCCGACGATTACGTGACCAAGCCCTTCCACCGCGAAGAGCTGGTCGCCCGCATCCATGCCGTGGTGCGCCGTTCGAAGGGCCACAGCCAGTCGATCATTCGCACCGGCAAGCTAGCGGTGAACCTCGACGCCAAGACCGTCGCAGTAAACGGCGCCCGCGTCCACCTGACCGGCAAGGAATATGCGATGCTCGAGCTGCTTTCGCTGCGCAAGGGCACCACGCTGACCAAGGAAATGTTCCTCACCCACCTTTATGGCGGGATGGACGAACCCGAACTAAAGATCATCGACGTCTTCATCTGCAAGCTGCGCAAGAAGCTCAGCCATGCATGCGGCGGCGAGAACTACATCGAAACCGTGTGGGGCCGCGGCTATGTGCTGCGCGACGCGGACGAGGCTGCCGAAGCGGCCTGAACCAGTTCCTTTCGCGAAGGAAAGGACACTGCGCCCGGAGCTTCGACTCCGGGCGTTTTTCTTTTCGGGCACTCATTGCCATGTCCACGGCTGCGGAATTTCATTTCCACCCCGCGATTTAAATCTATCTCGCTGGCGCCCATGCAAGCGTTTAAAAGCCGGTCGAAATCACCCAGGCAGGAAACTGCGGGATGGAATGGTTCGGCATTGATCTCGCGGCCATCGCGCCGTTCATTGCGGTCGGCTTCGCCGCGCAGTTGGTCGACGGCGCGCTCGGATGGCCTTCGGGGTGATCTCGAACACTTTGCTTGTCAGCGTGCTCGGCCTCCCTCCAGCGCAGGCATCGCAGCGGGTGCATGTCGTCGAATGCTTCACCACCGCCACTTCGGGCCTCAGCCACCTGTTCCACGGCGATATCGACAAGCGTCTGTTCGCGGGGCTGGTGATCCCCGGAGTTATCGGGGGAGTGACCGGCGCCTATCTCCTGACTTCGATCGACGGCGAGGCGATCAAGCCCTTCGTCCTGCTCTACCTTGCAGCAATGGGCCTCTACCTGCTCGCACGCGGCCTGCTTTACCCGCCCAAGCTCCGCCCGGCGCGCCATATCGCGCCGCCGGGCCTTGTCGCCGGCTTCCTCGACGCGGCAGGCGGAGGTGGCTGGGGCCCGATCGTCACATCCAACCTGCTCGTGCAAGGCGCGGAGCCGCGCAAGGTGGTCGGATCGGTCAATGCCGCCGAATTCTTCGTGACGGTCGCGATCTCCGCCACATTCATCCTGCATATCGGCATTGCGGACCTCGCCGGAGCGACTCTCGGCCTTCTGATCGGCGGCATGGCAGCGGCCCCCTTCGCGGCCTTTGCTGCCAAGCATTTCAGCCCCAAGCTGATGCTGATTCTGGTAGGCGGCGCGCTGACGCTCACCAGCAGCTACGGCATCTGGACGGCATGGAGTTGAGCGCCTAGGGCGCGGCCCATGTCTGCATTCAAGGAAGGCGATCCCACCACGCTCAACCGGCTCTATGGCCGCAGCCAGGGCAAGCCGCTGCGCGCGCGCCAGCAGGGTCTGATCGACAATTTGCTGCCGCAGATTGCCGTGCCCGCGGAAGGTCCGGTGACGGCGCAATCGTTTTTCGACGACGATCGCCCACTTCATTTCGAGATCGGCTTCGGCGGCGGCGAACACCTGGCCTATCGTGCCGATCTGCTGCCCAAGCACGGGTTCATCGGGGCGGAGCCCTTCGTCAACGGCGTGGCGCAGGCGCTCACCCATATCGAAGAGCAGAAGCTGGCCAATGTCCGGCTGCACATGGGCGACGCGCTGGATGTGCTTTCCCGCGTTCCCGACGGGGCGCTGACCATGATCTACCTGCTCCATCCCGATCCCTGGCCCAAGGCCAAGCATGCCAAGCGACGCATGATGAATGATGGGCCGGTCAAAATGTTTGCCGACAAGCTCAAGCCGGGCGGCGAATTCCGCTTCGGCACCGATCATCCCGTCTATCTGCGCCATGCGCTGATGGTGATGCAGCGCCACACCGATGCGTTCGAATGGCAGGTCAAGGACCGCTCAAGCTGGGAGGTGCGGCCTTCGGGCTGGCCCGAAACGCGCTATGAGCAAAAGGCGCGCACCGCCTATGGGCATGAGGTGTGGTACTTCCGCTATCGGCGCAAATAGTTACGCGGCGAGCAGGCCGGGAATGGTCATCGCTGCGGCAACCACAAGCACCACGACTAATCCTCTGCGTTTCGACTGCTTATCGTCGACCGGATTGCGCGAGAGCCGCCAATTGAATGCAAACCCCGCAAGTCCTGCGACAAGGCCGCACCACCCGCTGATGGAGTTGGCACGGTACCATGCGTCTTCGGACGCGAAGGTTGCTGAAGTCCGCAAACCATATACGCTGTTCTGTTCAATCAGTGACAGCGCGAGCGGCAGGCATACTGCCGCAAGAACCAGAGGCACGTAGTCAAGGATCGTCAGGCCGCGCATCAGCCGCCGAATGTGAAGTCGACCATGATTTCGCCGGAGATCGATTCGAGTGCTTCCTGCACCACTTCGGGGCCTACGCCTTCGGGCAGCGTCACGAGCAGCTCAGCGCGGAACAGCCGCTCGCCGCCCCAAGCGCCGGTTTCCTCGCCGCTCGACAGGCTCTCGATGTTGACGCCCAGCCGGGCGAGGATCGCGGACACCTCACGGATAATCCCGGGCCGGTCCTGCCCGACCAGTTCGAACAGCAGCGCGGTTGGCGCGATGGCGGGTTCGTCGCCTGCCGGGTTGATAACCACATTCAGGCCTGCGGTGTCGATCGCCTGCACCTGGCGCTGCAATTCACCGACGTTGGCGTCAGGCAATTCGACGAGCACCGAGCCGACATAGAGCCCGCCCAATCGGCTGAGATGGCCTTCCTGCCAATTGCCGCCCGCCGCCAGCACCGCTTCCGCCAGCGCCGAAGTTAGGCCCGGGCGGTCGCTGCCGGTGACCGAGAGCACTATCCGCGTGGTGTTGCTCATGGCGGCCTACCCCGTCACGCCTGCGGCAGCGAGCACCGCCAGAGTAAGCACATCGGGCGCGATCGCGGTCATCGGCGCAATCTGCACGGGCTTCTGCATGCCGATCAGCATCGGCCCGATGGTCGAAGCCCCGGCGAGTTCACGCAGCAGCTTGGCCGAGAGGTTCGCCGATTGTAGGCCAGGCATTACCAGCACGTTCGCCGGCGCCGACAGGCGGCTGAAGGGATAGCGTTCCATAACCTTCGGATTGAGCGCGGCGTCGGGCGCCATCTCGCCTTCATATTCGAAGCCCGGGTCTTCCTGGTCGAGGATCGCCACTGCGCCGCGAATGTTGTCGAGCCATTTGCCCGAGGGATTGCCGAAGGTCGAATAGGACAGGAAAGCGACCCGGGGTTCATGCCCCAGCCGCCGCGCGACTGCCGCCGTCTCCTTGGCGATATGCGCCAGTTCCGCCGCGCCGGGGCGCTCGTTGATCGTCGTGTCGGCAAGGAACACAGTGTAGTTCTTGCCGATCATCAGATGGATGCCGAAGGAAATTTCGCCGGGCTTGGGATCAAGCACCAGGTTCACTTCGCGCGCCGACTGTGCAAACGGGCGGGTGAGGCCGGTGATCATCGCATCGCCCACGTCCAGCGCCACCAGCAGCGCGGCGAAGACGTTGCGTTCCTGGTTGACCATGCGCGCCACGTCACGCTCGGTGAAGCCTTTGCGCTGCAGCCGGTTGTAGAGATACTCGTTCATCGCCGGAACGTGTTCGCTGATCTTCGAATTGTGGATCTCGAAGCTGTCCGGATCCTCGACCGCCAGCTCGACCAGCTTTTCGCTCACCTTTTCGGTCCGGCCGACCAGCACCGGCGTGCCATAGCCGAAATCGCGGAACTGGATCGCAGCGCGCAGCACCACTTCCTCTTCCGCTTCGGCGAACACCACACGCTTGGGATTGGCCTTGGCGGTCTCATAGACCTGCGTCAGCACCGAAGTGGTGGGGTTGAGCCGCGCCTTGAGCGAATGGCGATAGGCGTCGAAATCCTCGATCGGCGCGAGCGCCACGCCCGAATCCGACGCTGCCTTCGCCACTGCCGAGGAAACGACTTCCATCAGGCGGGGATCGAACGGGGCGGGAATGAGATATTCTTCTCCGAACTGGTGCGACACGCCATAGGCTGCGGCCACTTCGTCCGGCACGCGCTCGCGGGCCAGTTCGGCGATCGCTCGCGCAGCCGCGATCTTCATTTCTTCATTGATCGTAGTGGCCTGCACGTCGAGCGCGCCACGGAAGATGAAGGGGAAACCCAGCACATTATTGACCTGGTTCGGATAATCCGAACGGCCCGTCGCCATGATCGCGTCGGGCGCAACCTCGTTCAGCGCTTCGGGGAGGATTTCAGGCGTGGGGTTCGCAAGAGCAAAGATGATCGGGCGATCGGCCATCTTTGCGGCCATTTCGGGTTTGAGAACACCGGGGCCAGAGAGCCCGAGGAAAAGATCCGCGCCCTCGATCACATCGGCAAGGGTGCGCAGGTCTGACTTCTGAGCGTATTCCGCCTTTTGCGGTGTCATCTCTTCGGTGCGGCCCTCATAGACGAGACCCGCGATGTCACAGAGCCAAACATTCTCGCGCTTCACCCCAAGCTTGAGCAGCATATTGAGGCAGGCGATGCCCGCTGCGCCGCCACCGGTCGAGACGACTTTGATGTCTTCGAACTTTTTGCCTGCGACGTGGAGCGCGTTGGTCGCGGCTGCCCCGACGACGATGGCGGTGCCGTGTTGGTCGTCGTGGAACACGGGAATGCCCATCCGCTCGCGGCAAATCTGCTCGACGATAAAGCAATCGGGGGCTTTGATGTCCTCGAGGTTGATTGCGCCGAAAGTCGGCTCCAGCGCACAGA
>JALRKY010000006.1 GCA_023260985.1 Altererythrobacter sp.
AGATATTGACGCTGTAAAGTTGCATGCGCGGATTGAGAACAACCATTTCGTTCGTTGGGCTAGGCTGCCTCGTTTCGGTCAGCGCTAGAGCGCGGCGATCTGAAGAACTCGCTTTTCGTGACACGCGACCCCCATTCATCAAGCTAGGCTGATTACTTGATTCGCCAGCAATCATTGCCGCCACCGATACAGCGCGCAAGGGGCAATGTTCTGGACTTGTTCACACCCTGTTGATTGCGCGGTTTGCGTCCTGTCCCGTTCCGCATGGCAAACTGGCTTTTCCGTCTCAGCACCATCGTTCGGCACAGCCAGACGAGAGACGGAGACCCACACGTGAAACGCCCGAATCCGCTGCCACCGAGCAACATGTCCCCCACCCAGCGACGGAATGAGCTGTGCGCCGTCCTCGGGCTTGGCCTCGCCCGCCTGCACCTCCGGAATGTCGGTCAATTATCTGAAGAGGATGGAGACTTTCCGCTACACTTCGCACCTGAACAGAGCGGTAGTGCACCTCCAACTCAGTGGAGCAACGCACAATGAAACCCGATCCCGTACTTGCCCGCCTGGCCGCCATGAAGGCGGCTCCGGTCGCCGAGCTGAAGAAGCAGTGGCGCGAGCTGTTCAGCGAGGAACCGCCGGCCTTCAACCGGCGCTATCTTGAGAGCCGACTGGCCTATCGCATCCAGGAACTCGCCTACGGCGGCCTCAAGCAGGAAACAGTCAGGCGCCTGCAACAGATGGGGGAACAGCTCGACGGCGGCAACATCACCACCCGCCGCGTGCGGGCCGACCTCAAGCCGATCGTGGGAACCCGCCTGATCCGGGAGTGGCAAGGCGTCGAGCACACCGTGACCGTCACCCAGGACGGTTTCGAATGGCAGGGTCGTCCCTACCAGTCACTGTCCGCAATCGCCCGCGCCGTCACCGGCTCGCGCTGGAACGGCTGGATATTCTTCGGCCTCAAGGACCATCGGAGGGCCGCATGAACACGCCTATTACGCGCAAGCTGCGCTGCGCGGTCTACACGCGCAAATCTTCGGAAGAAGGGCTCGAGCAGGAGTTCAACTCGCTCCATGCCCAGCGAGAGGCCTGTGAGGCCTACATCACCAGCCAGCGCGCCGAAGGGTGGGTGCTGGTCCGTGACCAGTATGACGACGGCGGGATTTCCGGCGGCACCCTTGATCGCCCGGGACTGAAGCGCCTGCTTTCGGATATCGAGGACGGGCTGGTCGACGTGGTGGTGGTCTACAAAATCGACCGCCTCTCGCGATCCCTGATGGACTTTGCCAAGCTGGTCGAAGTGTTCGACCGGAACGACGTGACCTTCGTATCGGTGACGCAAGCGTTCAACACGACGACCAGCATGGGCCGGCTGACCCTTAACGTCCTGCTGTCCTTCGCCCAGTTCGAGCGCGAGGTAACCGCCGAGCGTATTCGCGACAAGTTCGCGGCCATCCGCGCCAAGGGCATCTGGATGGGCGGTGTCCCGCCGCTGGGTTATGACGTGGTGTCCCGCAAACTGGTGGTGAATGAAAAGGCGGCGGCCAATGTCCGCTACATTTTCCAGCGGTTCCGCGATGTCGGATCGGCCACACTTCTGCTGCGGGAATTGCGGGAGCGAGGTATCACGACCCGCCAGGGCAAGACGATTACCAAGGGCTACCTGTACCGCCTGCTCGCCAACAAGGCCTACATCGGCGAGGCCGTCCACAAGGGCAACAGCTATCCCGGCGAACATGAGGCGATCATTGATCAGGAGCTCTGGGATGCCGTGCGCGCCATCACGAAGGAAAGCCCTCGGACCCGGGCAAACCGTGCGCGCGCCAATACGCCTGCCTTGCTGAAGGGACTACTCTGGGGTTCGGATGGCGGGGCGTTTTCACCGACCCACTCCTGCAAGAACGGCAAGCTCTACCGCTACTATGTCAGCCAGACGCTACTCCGCCATGGAGCAGGCTCCACCACGGTCGGGCGCGTCCCCGCCGCCGAAATCGAAGGCGCGGTCGTCAATCAACTGCGGGCCGTGTTCCGGCAGCCGGAAATCATCCTCGGCGCATGGAAGGAGGCCGTCAAACACGCGCCCGCATTGACCGAAGCTCAAGCGCGGGAAGCACTGATCAATCTGGACCCAATGTGGGATGAACTATTCCCGGCCGAGCAGGCCCGGATCGTGCAGCTACTGATCGACCGGGTCATCGTTGGCAGCGCCGGGCTGGAACTGAAGCTGAGGGTGGACGGGCTCGATGCGCTGGCCCGGGAACTGCAGGTGCCGGAACTGGAGGAGGCAGCGTGAGCAAGGTCGTGACAATTCCCCAGACAGTGTCGATCCACATTCCTTTCCAGATCACCAAGCGCGGCGGCCGCAAGGAGATGGTTCTGCCAGCCGGAGCCCAGCTTCAGCGCCCGCGCACCGACAACACGGTGGTGAAGGCCCTGGCCCGGGCTTTTCGTTGGAAACGCCTGCTGGAAACCGGAGCCTACACATCGGTGTCGGACCTCGCTGAGAAAGAAAAAATCGGCCTGAGCTATCTGACCCGGGTCCTGCGCATGACGCTGCTGGCCCCTGACATCGTCGATGCAATTCTTGACGGCCGACAGGGCGACGGAATTGATCTTGCCACGCTGGCCGCGCCATTTCCTAATGAATGGAGCGCGCAGCGGCGACATTTTGGCTTCGACGCCTGATGGGGTGCGTCGCGGTCGAAAGCAGCATCCTTTTTGCTGACGGCGGCGACCCTGGTCGCGGTGATGATCATGGTTTCGATCGGTACCTTCAGCTGGAACTCGATCCCCAACCTGCGCAGCCATCCGCCGACGTCCTCGGTCGTCATGGTGGCAACTGTGGTCGTCGTTGTTGTTACACACGATCTGTCGCTCGGGGTGCTGACCGGCGTGCTGCTCTCGGGCATCTTCTGCGCCGGCAAGGTCCGCCGCATGTTCTCGGTGGAACGCACCTCCGACAGAAACACCGGCATGGTCCTTTATAAAGTCCGCGGTGAAATCTTCTTCGCCTCTGTCGACCGGTTCACCTGTGCGTTCCAGCCAGAGGGAGACAGGCCCGTGACGATCGATGTGTCGAGGGCGCATTTCTGGGATATTTCCGGAGTCGGCGCGCTCGACAAGATCGTCGCCCGCCTGCGCCGCGATGGTTCTGAAGTGAACGTGATCGGCTACAACGCAGCCAGCGCTGACATCGTCGACCGCTTTGCCATGCACGACAAGACAGGCTTTGAACTAGGGGCAGTACCGCACTGAGCTTGCGGATGGTCTTCCGTATAAGTCAATTTGCTCATGGATTGACGAGGTCATCATTTGGCCGGGTTGGGCCTGATCTCAGAAAGGGAAAAACCATGTGATCGCAGCCACGGCAACAATCCAGGTGATCAGGTTCAAAGGCAGCCCGATCTTGACGAAGTCCATGTAGCGATACCCCGCCATCTGATAGACAAGCACGTTGGTCTGGTAGCCGAAGGGAGTGGCAAACGCCGCGCTTCCTGCGATCATGACCGCGACGAGAAACGGGCGCGGGCTAACCCCCATGCTCTCTCCCAGCGCGACCGCCAGCGGGCCATGAGGGCCGCTTTCGGAGACCATGTCCAAGGAATTATTCCTCGAGGTTGCTGGACATTGCGGCCAACAAGGATTTGACTGCCGCGAAATCCGCTTCCGAAATCCCGGAAAGCAGCCGGGCGTATATCTTGTCGGCCTCTCGCCGGAGCGAGGGTAGTATGTCGATTGCCTTGGGCAATAGGTGCAGCGTCCAGACCCGGCGGTTGCCTTCAACTGCACGCCGCTCGACATATTCGGCCTTTTCCAGCTGATCAATCACATGGCCTACGCTTGCGCGCTCCAGTTCGAGGCATTTGGCCAGTTCCGTCTGGGTGAGACCCGGTGTCCGGAAAATATAGGCGAGCGCGCGCCATTGGGTTCGGGAGAGTCCGAATTTTGCCGTTGAGGCATCGAACAACTTGCGCAGTTTGCGCGGCACTTCCTCGACGAGAAAGACGATCTCGTCGGCTTCGGTGACGAAGCTATTCTGGTCGGTTTCCTCGGGCATCGGTCACGCGCCATAGCCGTCGCGCGCTCAATTGAAAAGACTTTACTGTAAGACATAATACAGTAAGAAGTGCGCATGCACAGTGAGTCGATCAAACTGACCGGGCATTCCGGCCACGCTATTGCCGCCTCTATCGTAGGGGCGAGAGAGGGCGTGCCAGTCGTCCTTGCACATGGCGGTGGGCAAACCCGACGCGCCTGGAAGAAGATTTCGACCCTGCTCGCCGGTCATGGTTTTTGCGCCATCGCCATCGATCTGCGCGGTCATGGCGACAGCGAATGGGCCAGCAATGGGGCTTATGACATTGCCGATTTCGCCAGTGATCTCGTCGCCATTTCCGCCAACCTGGATCGCAAGCCAGCACTGATTGGCGCGTCGCTTGGCGGGCTGGCCGGGATTGTTGCCGAAGGTCAAATTTCACCGGGCAGCTTCGCGTCACTTACCCTCGTCGATATTACCCCGCAAATGGAAGCGAGCGGCGTCGCGCGGGTTGTCGGTTTCATGGCCGCCCATGCGCGAGAGGGCTTTGCATCCCCGGACGAAGCGGCGCGCATCATTTCCGAATATTTGCCGCACCGCCCCAGTCGTAAGGCATCGACGGGGCTGGCCCATTACCTGCGTCAAAGACCAGACGGGCGGTATTATTGGCACTGGGATCCGGCCTTTATCGACGGCGTGATGCGCCGCCATGAGCTGGACGGCGATTCGGGCGATCACGGGCGCAGCGAACTCAGCGGTGCCGCGATGAAGCTTACCCTCCCGGTCCATCTGGTTCGCGGCGGCTCCAGTGACCTGGTCTCCCCCGAAGCGGTGGCCCATTTTCGCGGGCTGGTTCCCCACGCCGAATACAGCAACATCGCCGATGCCACGCACATGGTGGTCGGCGACCAGAACGACATTTTCGGCGAGGCGATTGTCGATTTCCTGATCCGCACCCACGGGCAAGGGGCTTGACGATGAGCGGCAGACCATCGGACGAGAAGCTGCAATCCCTGCGCGAGATGCTACTGATTGCTCCGTTCCACCGCTGGCTCGGGCTCGATATCGTCGCGCTGACCGCCGACGAACTGATCCTCGAAATGCCGTGGCGCGATGAAATCGTCTCCAACCCGATGATCGGATCAGCGCACGGGGGCATTCTCTCCGCGCTGATCGACCTCACGGGGCTTTACACGATCAACGCGCTCGGCGGCTCGGCGCGGGCGACCGCCGATATGCGGGTCGATTTCCATCGCCCCGCAACTTCGGGACCGCTGCGCGCGATCGGGAAGGTCGTCAAGCTTGGCAAGCAGTTGAGCGTTGCCGAGACCCGGATTGAGGATGTGGAAGGGAAGCTGATCGCCAGCGGCAGGGGGGCCTATGTTGGCTGATCATCGGTCGCTGCTGGCAGCAACCGCGGTCCTCGCGCTCGCTGCTTGCGTCCCGGTTCCCAAGCCGGGTGTGGCACCGGCGATGCAAACCGCCGACACGATCGACGCATCACAGACCCTTGCCGCGCGGGGCGAGACAATCTGGCCTCCCGATCAGTGGTGGCGGTTGGCGAGCGATCCGCAATTGACGGCGCTGATCGAGGAAGGGCTGGCAAACTCGCCGCAAGTTGCCATCGCCATGGCCAGGATCGGACGCGCCGAAGCCGAAGCACAGCGCGTTGGCGCAGGCCGGTTGCCCTCCATCGGTATCGAAGGCGAAGGCGGCCTTCGCCGCCAGAGCGGAAACACCGGCATTCCGGCCCAGTTCCTGCCGGATGGTTGGAAGGATTATGGCCAGGTTTCGCTGACCTTCGGCTTCGACCTCGACCTGTGGGGGCGCAATCGCGCGGCCCATGCGGCTGCCACGTCGGACGCTCGTGCGGCTGTGGTCGATGCCGCACAGGCGCGGCTTGTCCTGTCGGTCGCCATCACCGCCGCCTATGCCGAACTTGGACGATATTACCGCGAACGCGACAATGCCGAGGCCGCGCTCGCCAACCGCCGCGCCCAGCGCGAACTGGTCGCTACGCGCGAGCGAAACGGTCTCGACAATCGCGCCAGCCTGCGCCGCGCCGATGCGGAGGTTGCCATGGCAGAACAGGTTCTTGCGGCGGCAGATGAAAACATCGGGATGCGGCGCAACCAGCTTGCCGCGCTGGTCGGTGCCGGGCCGGATCGCGGCATTTCCATAACCCGCCCTCCGCTCTCGCCATCGACCCCGGCGGGCGTTCCCGAAGGCGTGAACACCGATCTTATCGGAAGGCGCCCGGACATCGTTGCCGCGCGAGAACGGGTCGAGGCTGCTGCAAGCCGGATCAAGGTCGCACGCGCCGGGTTTTTCCCCTCCATCAATCTGCGTGCCCTGATCGGATTGCAATCCATCGGTTTGGGCAATCTGGTCGATACGGGGTCACAGTTCGGGACGGCGGGTCCGGCGATAAGTCTGCCCATCTTCCAGGGCGGAGCACTAAGGGCGCAGTATGGAAGCGCTCAGGCTGCCTATGCTGAAGCTGTTGCCAGTTACAACCAGACAGTCGTCACCGCCTACCAGCAAGTCGCCGACGCGGTGACGCAGCGCGATGCAGCCGACAAGCGCCTCGCCTCTACGCGGGCCGCTCTTGCGGCCAGTGAAGATGCGCTCGCTTTGATGCGAGGGCGTTACCAAGCCGGACTTGTCACCTATCTCGATGTTCTCGCGAGCGAGGCGGCGGTGCAAGACTTGCGTCTCGCGGTCATCGGTCTGGAAACCTATGAGCGCGGTGCAACCTTGGCGCTTATCCGCGCTCTTGGCGGAGGCTTCGCGGCGACACCCACGACACCTACGGAATCGGCAGAATCATGAGCGAAACCATCAGCGAAACCCCTGACGTCGATCCGGCGCTCACCGCATCGCGAAAGGCAAAACGAAAGGTCTGGCTCACTCGGCTGGCCATTGCGCTGGCTGTAATCGCCATTGTCTGGGGCGCATGGTATGGGTTGGTGGCGCGCAATTACGTCAGCACCGACAACGCCTATGTGAATGCACAAATGGCCCAGGTCACACCACTGATCGCCGCACCAGCAGTTGAGGTGCTGGTCAAGGATACGCAGCAGGTCAAGGCCGGGGACGTGCTTGTCAGGCTCGAACAGGCTGATGCCCGGGCCGCGCTTGCGGCAGCAGAAGCTGAACTTGCCGCAGCACGCCGCCGCTTTCGTCAGTCCGTCGCGAACAATTCGGCCCTTGCAGCGCAGGTCGATACGTCGAGCGCGGGGCTGGTCCAGGTGCAGGCGCAATATCGCACGGCTCTCGCCGAGCATGAAAAGGCCAGGATCGACTTGCGCCGCCGCGAAAGTGCCGCGCCCAGTGGAGCGGTTTCGGGCGAGGAACTGACCCAGGCGCGCAAAGCCTATGCGACCACGCTCGCCGCGCTCGACGCCGCGCGCGGGGCAATTGACCAGGCGGGCGCGTCGAGGCGCGCCGCGCAAGGCCAGCTTGCCGCAAACGACGCATTGGTGCGCGGATCAAGCGAGGAAACCGATCCTGCCGTCCTGGCTGCAAAGGCCAGGCGCGATTCTGCCCAGCTCGATCTCGACCGCACCGAGATTCGTGCACCCATCGACGGCGTTGTCAGCCGGCTGCAAGTTCAGGTCGGGCAACGTCTCAATCCGGGCCAGACGATCATGGTCATCGTTCCTTTGACCAAAGTCTACGTTGAGGCCAATTTCAAGGAAGGACAGTTGCGGCGGGTGCGCCTGGGTATGCCCGCATCGCTCACTGCTGACCTCTATGGTTCGGACGTGACCTATCACGGCAAGGTCGCTGGTTTCTCCGGGGGCACCGGCGCATCGATGGCGGTCATCCCTGCACAGAACGCAACCGGTAACTGGATCAAGGTTGTCCAGCGCCTGCCAGTCAGGATCGAACTCGATCCCGAAGAACTGAAGCGGCATCCCTTGCGGGTAGGCCTATCGATGGAAGTCGAGATCGACGTGTCGGGCGGCTGACCATGACAAGCGGTTCGGCAACGACTTCGGCGGGTATTCCGCCTTCGCTCCGAATGGTCGCGGGCCTGACACTGGCTTTTGCGAACTTCATGGTGATCCTCGACTTGACGATTGCCAATGTTTCGATCCCGCACATTGCGGGCAGCCTCGGCATTACGCTTGAACAGGGCGCATGGGTCATCACATCCTATGCGATTGCCGAAGCGATTTGTGTCCCGCTGACTGCCTGGATAGCGTTCAGGTTCGGGTCGGTTCGCACCTTCCTGTTCAGCATGATGGGGTTCGGCTTCTTTTCGTTGCTATGCGGGCTTTCGGTTTCGATTGAGATGCTCGTTTTGTGCCGGATCGGGCAAGGCATTTTCGGCGCGTTTCTGATGCCGATGTCCCAAACGCTCTTGTTGCGGGTGTTCCCGCCTGAGCAACAGAACATCGGCATGGGCATGTGGGCGATGACACTGTTGCTGGGGCCTGCGCTTGGCCCGATCATCGGGGGGTGGCTGACCGACAACTGGTCTTGGCACTGGATATTCCTTATCAACGTGCCAGTCGCGCTGCTTGCCATTATCGGCGGAATAGCTCTGCTTCGTCCGATCGAAACGGAAAGGCGTGTCTTGCCGATCGATTATGTCGGCCTTGGATTGCTGGTCATCTGGGTAGGCTGCTTGCAGATTATTCTGGATATTGGGCGCAATCACGACTGGTTCGGCGATCCAATGATTGTCGTGCTGGCAATAACGTCAGCAATCGCATTCCTGATCTTTGTGATCTGGGAGCTTACCGAAGACCATCCCGTTGTCGATCTACGCGTTCTGCGCCACCGCGGGCTGAGCGTCAGCCTCGTAGTCCTGGCTATCAGTTTCGGAGCCTATTTTGCTGGTTTTGTGATTGTTCCGCAGTGGCAACAGGCCTGGCTTGGCTACACCGCTACACAGGCAGGTTTTTCGTCTTCATTCACGGCCATCGCCGGTCTTCTGACGGCACCAATAGTCGTGATGCTCATGCCGCGAATTGATCCCCGCTTGCTTGTTTCGGCAGGCATCGTCTGGCTGGCCGTCATGGCACTGACGCGGACATTTTGGACCACCGACAGCGATTTCTGGACACTTACCGCCCCGCAGTTCGTACAAGGGCTTGGCATGACCTTCTTCATGCTGCCGATCATCAACCTGACACTCAACACTGTCGAAGAGCACGAGGTTGCTTCGGCGGCCGGATTGCAAAGCTTCATGCGCACGATTGCAACGGCATTCGCAACTTCGGTCTCCTTGACCTATTGGGGCGATACCCAGCGCGCGGCGCGCAACGACATTGTAGGCGCACTTGATCCAGCAGTTGGCGATCCAATTGCCGGACTGGGTTTCTCGACCGAAGCAGCTTTGCGAATGCTCAATAACATGGTTGAGGCTGAGGCGACTACCCTGTCCGTTCTCCATACCTTCTGGACAACCTCTGCAATCCTGCTGATCGCCGCAGCCCTGATCTGGCTATCACCGCGTCCCAAGCGGAGCGGCGGAATGTCGATGGGGCATTGATCAATCAATAGTGCCCAGCCAACTGAAAACAGTGCGCTCCCGCCCAATCCAGAACCGGATTTCTAGCCGAGCCCTGCCTGGGGCTGGCCCGAAAGGGCGGCGAATGGCGGACGCGGCAAGAAAACCTGTCACCCAGCTTCACGACCCGGTGGGGGGATATCCCTGCCGCCAAGATGGGGTAAGAGTGCCCTATGGACGCTGCCGATCCCGACCTCCCTGATGCTGCTGTCGAACACATCAGCCAGATGCTGACGCTAGCCAAGCGCAAGCATCAAGAGGCGATCGCCATGCTCGGCACACCTGATCCGAGCGCAGTTCCTCGACTGCGGGAGGTGCTTCGGTTACTGGAGGAGGTCGACCGGTTTTCCGCCCTCGGTCTGCGCGTTGCGAAAGTGCGTATTGGTCTTGTTCTCGGTGCCGAAGGGGGTGTGCTTAAAACCCTTCTTCCCCTGTTCCGACTGGGTTTGGGATCAGCTCTAGGAAATGGA
>JALRKY010000014.1 GCA_023260985.1 Altererythrobacter sp.
CTCCCAAGCGGTGCAACGCTTCAAGCGGGTGTAGCTCAGTTGGTTAGAGTGCCGGCCTGTCACGCCGGAGGTCGCGGGTTCGAGCCCCGTCACTCGCGCCACTTGGGAGTTCTCAGAAAAGCCGGTCGAATTCGATCCCCTGGCTGTTTGCAGGGAGGCTGACCAGCATTCCGTCTTCCGACAGTTTCAGCGTGCCTTCAAACAGGCTGGGTGCATCGCCCAGGAATGCGCGCTCGACCAGTCGAGCCGGAGGGGCAGGAACCAGGTGATAGAGGATTAGTGCCTTCGCCCCTGCGGCTTCGGCAACGCGGGCGGCATCTTCGGGCGTCGTATGATAGTCGGGGATGTCGGCCATGATCTTGGCCGCATCGGAATTGCCCCGCGCTGCCAATGTGCTTCCCAGCTTGCCGACCATTTGCGGGTTGAGCGCTTCGTGGAAAATCACGTCGGCGCCTTCCGAGAATCGTGCGAGGCGAGGCGAATATTTGGTGTCGCCACTGATCACGAGTGAGCGGCCTTTGTATTCCACCCGGAATGCCAGCGCATGGTCAACGGGCGCATGGTCGACCCGCAATGCACGGATCGTCACGCCATCCTTCTGATAGACCACTCTCTCGTCGTCCGAGGTATCTGCAAATGAAATCATACGCGCTTCTACGCCGAAGCCTCCCGGCCGCGCCACTTCGGGGCCGTGATGCGCGATGCGGAAGCCGCGATCGATGTCATAGGCCTGCATGAAACCCGCCACGACGCTTTCAGTCCCTTGGGGGCCGTAGATGGGTAAGGGAGTGGCTCGCCCGCCTGCCATCCAGGCCTGCAGCATAAGTTCGCCGAGCCCGTCGAGATGGTCCGAGTGGAGGTGGGTGAGAAAACCCGCATCGAGCCGGTCCATCGGGAAACCCATCCGGCCAAGCTTGCGGATCGAGCCCGAACCGGAGTCGAACACGAACCCCTGCCGTCCCGCCAGCACGGCAATGCACGGTCCGGCTCGCGCGGCATCGGACATGGGAGAGCCGCTTCCGCATACATAGGCGTGCAGTCCGTCTGGCAATTCTGCCGAGCGGTCGACACCTGCCTGGCGTTCGACTGCAGCGTCGAAGACACGTTCCCCGATCCAGCGTTGACCCAGCAAAAATGCAACTCCCGTGATCGCTATAACAATCAGCAATACCGTAGGCCATTTGAGCTTCATCGTGTTTTCCTCTTCAGGCGGCTTCCGTCATTGCCAATCGCCTAAGGTTTTCCTCGTGCCCCGCCTTGTCGATCTTATAGCGTGAGATGCAGTAGAGCGTGCCTAGCCAAAGCACCAGAAGCGACGGTGCATAGATCGCGCCGAGCCACCATAGCGTGTCGGCCGGGACAGTTCCCGGTGCGGCCCCTTCAGGGAAGGCGATGACGGAAAGGATCACGCCCGCCGCCAGCACACCGAGGCCTTGTGTCGTTTTCCGCGTAAACGTCGTTGCGGCATAATATACGCCCTCGCTTCGTCGGCCGGTCCTGAGTTGGTTCGCTTCGACGAGGTCGGCGATCATCGAGAAGCTCACCGCCTGCATTGCGATGATTAGCGCAAGGTCGATCACGTTTAAGCCCAGCACCAGCGGGAAGAGGAGCGGATCGCCGTTCTCAGGCATGAATCCCGCGAGGCGCAGCAGCACGGGTAGCGGCTGGAGCGAGAAGGCAAGCAGACCCAAAGTGATCGTTGCGCCTTTCTTGCCCATGCGGCGCGTAGCCCAGGGGGCGATCAGCGCACCGAGCAGGGCGGAAAAGAATACAGTGCAGGTCCAGATGAATATCTGGAACTCGCTGAACCCCCAGAAGTAATTGAGCATCAGGAACGCCAGAGCCGCTGCCAGCCCAGTTGCGATAGCCGAGAGGATCGTGGCGAAAAACAACGCGATGAAGCTCTTCTCGCTCAACGTTTCGACCATTTCTCTAAAGATGCGACGCACGCCGAAACGCTCGGTTGAAGCCTTCGGGCGATGCAGGTGGGGAATGCGGCTGTGTGTGCCCAGGGCCGAGACCATGATCGCAGCGAACATCAGGACCGAACCAATAATGCCATAGGTCTTAAACGCTTCAGGGTCGCGCATCCCGAGCGGGCCGGTCAGCAACAATCCGAACATCAGCACGCTCATCAGATTGCCGCCGGCCCAAGCGAAGAACAGGCGATAGGACTGGAGGCTGGTCCGCTCTTCGTAATTGCTGGTGATTTCAGGGATCAGGGCGGAGCTCGGCGTTTCGTAAAAGGTGATGAAAGTGCGGATCAGGATGGCTAGGCCGGTCAGGTAGAAGAACAGGCCTGCTTGCCCGAGTTCGGGCGGATTCCACAGCAGGAAATAGGTCAGCGCGACCGGCAGCGCTGCGCCATACATCAGCGGGTGGCGCCGACCCAAGCGCGACTTGAGATTATCCGACCAATAGCCCACGAGCGGATCGCTCAAAGCATCGAAGAGGAGAGCGATCATCAGTGCCAGCCCGACCAGCCCGGGTTCCAGCCCAATCACCGTGCCGTAGAAGAGCAGCAAGAAGTAATCGAAACCGTTGTTCTTGATGCCGAAGGCAGTGGCGCCGAACCCGTGGGCAAGCTTGAGAGCGGTTCCCGGCTTGTCGGATTCGTTGGCCGCTTGCGCCGACTGGCTTGATGTCATTGATTTTCTCTCCCGAACCGAAGGCTAGGAGAGGAGGTGCCACAGCGCAATCGCCTTATTGGGGAGGGTTCCAGTTGCCGGTTTCCATCCAGCTGAGGAAGCGCTTCAGCGGTAGCAGCCAGATTAAGCCCAGCACGATGTAGACCAGCGTCTGCGCCAATGTCGGCCATTCGCCAATTACGCCGGGCGCATAGCTAGCAACCGCCACGCCGTAGACGGTCAGCGCCGCCAACAGGCCGAGGATACCTGCAGGGATCCGCCATGTCGGTTGTTCGCGCATCAAAAGGGTCCGTAAAGGCGTGTCGGTGTGACAATGGCATCGAGATACCGGTCATGGTGCTCGATTGGCAGTGTCTCGCACAGTTGCACGTCCCATGCGAGCCCTACCGCCGGTGCTCCCGGATGTTTAGCCAGCCAGCGGTCGTAATGCCCGCCACCTTGCCCCAGTCGCTCACCGCGTGCGGTAAAGCCTAGCAGCGGCATGAACAGGACGTCGGGAACAAGCGTGTCCGCATTGGCCTCAGGTTGGAGCGCGCCGAAAGGGCCGGGCTCCAGATCGCACTCACCATAGGGATCGCTGTGGCGCGCGAATTCCATCGGCGCATCGCGCGATGCGAAGCGAGGCAGCGCGATGGTATGGCCGCGATCGAAGAAGAATCCGGCGTAATACGCGGTCGGCGCTTCGTCGGCGGTGGCATGATAAAGGCCGATCACCGCATCCGCCGCGATCAAATCAAGCAGCGGAGCAGGCGGGTGGCGGAGCACCAGCCCGCGCATCGTTTCGGGCAA
The DNA here is from genome assembly GCA_023260985.1 of Altererythrobacter sp. Taxonomy (GTDB): domain Bacteria; phylum Pseudomonadota; class Alphaproteobacteria; order Sphingomonadales; family Sphingomonadaceae; genus Erythrobacter. Next base: position 3,438 of record JALRKY010000014.1, read on the forward strand.
TTGCTCGACACATTCGCGGCGCTTTTTGCGCAATAGCTTTCGTAATGAGGCCTTGTCTTCCACCGTTCGCCCTGAGCTTGTCGAAGGGCCGTTCTTCCTTCGAGAGATTCGGTCGGCAAGAAGTGCAGGGCTTCGACAGGCTCGGCCCGAACGGGTTTGTTGGGTTGCACTTCAGCAAGAAAAGTAGCGGAACCACCATGGGTCGGTTGCCCGAGAAATCCTCTGACGCCTCAACGTCAGGTGGGCGCCGTTTACCCCAATCCCCGGGACGAACCCGTGAATCAGGGCAGGGACAGCTCCCAAGGATTGCTTATAGCCTCAGGGATATTCAAATGGCTCGTGCCGGGCAGTCCCGCCGCCGCCTATCTAGGATGCCGCGAGCTTGCCCTCAAGCGCATCCGCGCATTTTTCAATGAGTCCGGCCAATTGTTCAAGCTGCGGTGCGACATCGGCTCCGGCGAACAAGGGTTCCTGCCCGCCTGCCGCCGACTTGATGTTGGCCAAATCGTTCGCCAGCGCGTCTCGCTCGGCGCGGACCGCATCGAGTTCGAGCGAGATTTCATGTTTCGCTCCCCTTGCGGCGGCGGCCTCGCTTTCCAGTTCCGCCAGCCGGTCGCCCAGTTGCCCGGGGTCGTCACCCACGGCCGCACGCGTGTCATGGAGTTCGTCCGCGAGCAGGATCGCCGCGAACAGCAGGTTCTGGGCCTCTTGCGGAGCGAGATTGCCTTCCATTTGGCGGAATTTCTCTTCCACCATCGCGCCCAATCGGGCGAGGTGCGCCTCCTGCCCGTCGGAGCAAGCAACGGCATAGTTCCTGCTGCCGATACGCAATGTGACCTGGCTCATTGTTCGAGCCCTTCGATCAACCTGTCGAGATCGCGCAGGGTTGCGGCAACCTCTCCGCGCAGTGCCTCATGGCGCGCGGCAAGTTCGCTATCGATGCCCGAAGCGGGGGCGAGCTTGTCACTCGCCGCATCTATGCGGTTGAGAGCGGCCTCGATCCTGCGGATGGCCTGCTCTGTCCGGCTCCCCTCCATGGCGCGCAATTTACCGAATTTGCGCTGTCAGGGCAAAGCCTTGGGTGGGGCTGTTGATAACTCGTCTTGCTTAGCCGCAAGGCAAGTATTTTCAGGTGAGCCGGTGAAAGCCCCGAACGCGCGGGTTGACCTCTCTTGAGCCCTCCGCAAAGGGTCCGTCAACGCGCCGAATCGGCGCACCGGGCCGCGCATTTCTGCGGGGCGCGCAGCCAGACCAGGAGCCAGAGCGCATGAGCCTCGATCCCGCCCGCCTGCAAGCCATGGCCAATGCCATTCGCGCGCTATCGATGGACGCTGTGCAGGCGGCGAATTCCGGACACCCCGGCATGCCGATGGGCATGGCGGACGTTGCCACCGTATTGTGGTCGCAATTCCTCAAATTCGACCCGTCGGCACCCGACTGGGCCGATCGCGACCGTTTCGTGCTTTCCGCCGGCCACGGCTCGATGCTGATCTACAGCCTGCTCTACCTTTCGGGATATGAGCAGCCGACCATCGGCGATATCCGCAATTTCCGCCAGCTTGGCAGCCCTTGCGCCGGCCATCCCGAGAACTTCCTGCTGCCGGGAGTCGAGTGCACGACCGGCCCGCTGGGCCAGGGGCTGGCGATGGGAGTCGGCATGGCCATGGCTGAGCGCCACCTCAACGCGGTGTTCGGAGACGAACTGGTCGATCATCGCACCTGGGTGGTCGCGGGCGATGGCTGCCTGATGGAAGGCATCAACCACGAAGCTATCGGCATCGCGGGCCACCTCAAGCTCGGTCGCATGATCGTGCTGTGGGATGACAACAACATCACCATCGACGGCAGCACCGATCTTTCGACCAGCGAAGACATCAAGGCGCGCTATGAAGCGACCGGCTGGCACGTAACCAGCTGCGACGGGCACGATTTCGCCGACATCGCCCGTGCGCTGGGTGAAGCGGTGACAGACGAGCGCCCGTCGCTGGTCGCTTGCAAGACCATTATCGGCAAGGGCGCGCCTCACAAGCAGGGCACATCGGCCACGCATGGTTCGCCGCTGGGCGCGGAAGAAGTGGCTGCTGCCCGCGTCGAACTGGGCTGGGATTATCCGCCGTTCGAGGTGCCGGCAGACATTCTCGGCGATTGGCACTCGACCGGGCAGCACGGCAAGGAAGCACATTCCGCATGGACAGGCCGTTTCGAAGCCTCAACCCACAAGGCCGAGTTCGCGCGGCGGATGGCGGGCAAACTGCCCGCGGGCGACATCATGGGCGAGTATGTCGCCAAGCTGATCGCCGAGCCGCAGAAGGTAGCGACCCGCAAGGCTTCGGAAATGGCGCTGGCGCATATTAATCCGCAGCTGCCCGAGACGATCGGCGGTTCGGCAGACCTCACCGGCTCGAACAATACCAAGGCTGGCGGAATCGGCCCGTTCACTGCCGACGATTACAGCGGACGTTACGTATATTGGGGCATCCGCGAGTTCGGCATGGCGGCGGCCATGAACGGTATGGCGCTCCATGGCGGGGTAATCCCCTATGGCGGGACTTTCCTGGTCTTCACCGACTATGCGCGAGGCGCGATCCGCCTTTCGGCCTTGCAGCGCGTGCGTGCAATCTATGTGATGACGCATGATTCGATCGGCCTTGGCGAAGACGGACCGACTCACCAGCCGATCGAGCATCTCGCTTCGCTCCGTGCGATGCCGAACCTGCTGGTGATGCGCCCGGCTGACGTGATCGAAACCGCAGAATGCTGGGAGATTGCGCTCAAGCAGTCGAACCGCCCGACAGTGCTGGCGCTTAGCCGCCAGAACCTGCCGCAAGTGCGACTGGAGGCGACCGGCGAAAACCTTTCGGCGCGCGGGGCCTATCGCCTCAAATCCGCCGAAGCGCCTCGCAAGGCGGTGCTGGTCGCGACCGGCTCCGAAGTAGAGGTCGCACTGGCGTGCGCGGCACAGCTCGAAGCGCAGGGTGTTGGCGTCGATTTGGTGTCGATGGTCAGCTCTGAATTGTTCGAGGAGCAGGGCGCGGCCTATCGCAGCGATATCCTCCCGTCCGACTGCCTCAAGGTTTCGATCGAAGCGGGCGCCACGTTCGGCTGGGAACGCTATACGGGAACCGACGGGCTCAACATCGGGATCGATCGCTTCGGCGCATCCGCTCCGGCGGAGGCGTTGTTCGAGAAATTCGGCATCACGGCGGACGCCATTGTTCCACAAATTTTGAATAAATTGAACAATTAAGCAGGAGTTTCTGTCATGGCGACTAAGGTTGCAATCAATGGTTTCGGGCGCATCGGGCGCAATGTGGCGCGCGCGATCCTTGAGCGCACCGATCACGATCTCGAACTGGTTTCGATCAACGATCTTGCTTCTGCGAAGGCCAACGCCATGCTGTTCCAGCGCGACAGCGTGCATGGCGCATTTTCGGGCACGGTCGAAGTCGACGGCAACGACCTGATCATCAACGGCAAGCGCATCCATGTGACCGCTGAGCGCGATCCGGCCAATTTGCCGCATGCCGCCAATGGCGTCGATATCGCGCTCGAATGCACCGGCTTCTTCACCGATCGCGCATCGTGCGAAAAGCACCTGGCGGCTGGCGCAAAGAAGGTGCTGATCTCGGCACCCGGCAAGAATGTCGACCTTACCATTGTCTATGGCGTCAATCATGACAAGCTGACGGCCGAGCACACCGTGGTTTCGAACGCATCATGCACCACGAACTGCCTCGCGCCCTTCGCTAAGGTGCTGAACGACGCGATCGGGATTGAGCGCGGCCTTATGACCACGGTCCACGCCTATACCAACGACCAGAAGATCCTCGACCAGATCCACGAAGATCCGCGCCGCGCCCGCGCTGCAGCCATGTCGATGATCCCGACCACCACCGGCGCTGCCCGCGCGGTGGGTGAAGTGCTGCCCGAACTCAAGGGCAAGCTCGACGGTTCTGCTATCCGCGTGCCGACTCCGAACGTCTCGGTGGTCGACCTGACCTTCCAGCCCAAGCGCGAAACGACCAAGGAAGAGGTCAACGCGCTGCTCAAGGCTGCTGCCGAAGGCCCGATGAAGGGCGTGCTCGGCTATTCGGACGAGCCGTTGGTCTCGATCGACTACAACCACTGCCCCAACAGCTCGACCATAGACAGCCTCGAAACGGGCGTGATCGACGGCAAGCTGGTGCGCGTGCTCAGCTGGTATGACAACGAATGGGGCTTCTCCAACCGCATGGTCGATACCGCCGGCGTGATGGGCGGCCTGCTCTAAGGGAGTCGAATAATGGCGGGCTTCAAGACCCTCGACGATCTTCCAGATGACCTGACCGGCAAGGTCGCACTGGTGCGTGTTGACCTGAATTTGCCGATGAAGGACGGATCGGCAACCGACGTCACGCGAGTGGAAGCTTCGAAGCCCACTATCCTCGAACTGACGTGCAAGGGTGCCAAGGTGCTGCTGCTTGCGCATTTCGGCCGCCCGAAGGGTCAGCGCAGCTCGGTGCTGTCGACCAGCATGGTGCAGGGCGATGTCGAGCGTGTGCTCGGCAAGGAAATCATGTTCATTCCCGAGGTTGCGGGGCCGGTGGCTCAACAGGCGATTGGCATCCTTCGCCCTGACGATATCGGACTGATGGACAATGTCCGTTTCTGGCCCGGCGAGGAAGCCGATGATCCCGAGTTCGCCAAAGCGATCGCGGCCAATGGCGATTTCTACGTCAATGACGCCTTTTCCACGGCGCATCGCGCCCATGCGACGACCGAAGGGCTGGCACATCTGCTTCCGTCCTATGCCGGGCGCGCGATGGAGAAGGAGCTGAATGCGCTTGAGGCTGCGCTTGGCTCGCCGCAAACGCCGGTTGCGGCGGTTGTGGGCGGGGCCAAGGTATCGACCAAGCTTGCAGTGCTCGAAAACCTCGTCGGCAAGGTCCAGCACCTGATCATCGGCGGCGGCATGGCCAATACATTTCTTGCCGCGCGCGGGGTGGATGTTGGCAAGTCGCTTTGCGAGCATGACCTGACCGCCACCGCCAACAAGATCATGGACGAAGCCGACCATGCCGGGTGCACCGTGTATCTTCCCTATGACGTGGTGGTGGCAAAGGAATTCGCGCCCAATCCGCCCTCGCTCAGGGTCTGCAACGTCCATGAGGTGGCTGCGGACGAGATGATCCTCGATATCGGGCCGCAAGCGGTCGAGGCGTTGGGCGATGTGCTCAAGACTTGCCGCACGCTGGTATGGAACGGGCCGCTGGGGGCTTTCGAAACACCGCCCTTCGACGAGTCGACTGTGGCGCTGGCGCGCATGGCTGCCGCGCTAACGCAGGAGGGATCGCTCGTTTCGGTTGCAGGCGGCGGAGACACCGTCGCGGCGCTCGCCCATGCCAGCGTAGCCGATGATGTGACATATGTCTCGACTGCAGGCGGAGCCTTCCTCGAATGGATGGAAGGCAAGGTGCTTCCCGGAGTTGCGGCGCTGAGCCAATGAGCGAGAACGAAGCCGTAGGATCCAGCGGCGGGCTCAAGCCGATCACCGAAGGCGAATGGGCCGGTTGGTCGACCTGGCAAAGCGACGCCTTCGAGCAACGCGCAGGCCCCTTCTACGAGCGGATCAACGAGAATGGCGAAATGGTCAGCGCCTTTCGCGCCGAGCCGCGCCACATGAACGGCGCGGGTTTCATGCATGGCGGCTGCCTGATGACTTTCGCCGATTCGGCGCTGTTCACCATCGCCAGCAGGGAATTGGGCAACGACCGCGGCGTCACGCTAAGCCTCACGGGCGACTTCCTCGATCCCGCTCGTGTCGGCCAGCTGGTTGAGGCGCGGGGCAGAGTGGTCAGGGCTGGTGGCAAGACGATTTTCGTCGAGGGGCTTATCACTGCTGACGGCCAACCGGTGCTGCGTTTCAACGGCATCATTCGCAAGGTGGGCAAGAAATCCTGATACCCGGTTTGGCCCCGTTGCTCAGACGGTGAGTCGACGCTAAGTGCGCGCCGAACGCATACGTATGCACAATGAATCCCAGATCAGATTTCAAGACAGGACGCTGCCATGACTTTCGATGAAATGACCGCCAGGATTGCCAATGGCGACGGGTTCATTGCCGCGCTCGACCAGTCTGGTGGATCGACGCCCAAAGCGCTGCGCGGATATGGCGTGAGCGACGACGAATGGTCGGGTGATGACGAAATGTTCGCGGCGATCCATGCGATGCGCAGCCGCGTGATCACGGCTCCCAGTTTTGCCAGCGGCAAGGTGATCGGTGCGATCCTGTTCGAAAAGACCATGGACGGCATGGTTGGTGGCATGCCCACTGCAGAAGCGCTGAAGGCGCGCCGCGTTGTGCCCTTCATCAAGGTCGACGAAGGCCTGCAGGACGAAGTCGACGGCGTCCAGCTTATGAAGGAAATGAGCAAGCTCGAAGCACTGCTCGACAAATCGGTAGCGGCGGGCATGTTCGGCACCAAGATGCGCTCGGTGATCAAGTCGGCGAACCCCAAGGGTATCGCGGCGATCGTCGCCCAGCAGTTCGAGTATGGCAACCGGATTGCAGACAAGGGCCTCGTTCCGATCCTTGAACCGGAATACGACATTACTGCAGCCGGCCGTGCGGAAGGCGAAAAGATCCTGCTGGCAGAACTGGCCAAGGGGCTCGATGCGCTGCCTGAAGGCCGCAAGGTTATGCTCAAGCTCTCGATCCCGGTCGAACCGAACCTTTACGCCCCGCTCATCGCGCACCCCAATGTGCTGCGCGTGGTCGCGCTTTCGGGTGGCTATTCGACCGAGGAAGCCTGCGAGCACCTCGCCAAGAACAAGGGAATGATCGCCAGCTTCAGCCGCGGCCTGCTGCAGGATTTGCGCAAGGACCAGACCGACGCAGAGTTCGACGCTGCGCTGGGCAAGGCGATCGACGAGATTTACGCAGCATCTGTGGCCGGCTGATCCGACGGGCGGCGCGATCGCCTACTGGTCGCGCTCGTAAATGTAGGTCAGCCCGTATTCCCTCAGCGGAATTGCGCCGTATTCGCGCGGCTTGGCCGTGGTCGAAATCAGCGTGAGCCAGCCTCCCGGGACGCGCTGCGGAACACCGAGTTCAAAGTTGTAGCCCTTCCGTCGGCTTCCATCCGTTATCACCGCGGCAACGACCAAGTGCTCGTCGCGGAAGTACAGCTCGCGGTCAGGGCAGCGGGTGTCCTCGAAAACGCCTACGGTATAGAATGACAGCCCGCCTTCGAGCACGACGCGTTCGAACATCGCGACCTCGCTGGTGATGGGCGCCGCACTGGCGGCGGCGAACAGCGCGAGCGACGATCCAATGGCGATAGCTGCATGGCGGCTTCTCCTTTGCCGGGCGATCATAGCGCAATTCCAGCCACCTTGGGACGCGATACTGGTACTGTCTCGCAAGCGGACAGATTCGATCGTGTTGGCGGGCGGCCATGTCGCGGCTATGGCACGCCGCATGAGTGACCAGACGCTTTCGACTCAGTTGTATCTGATTTCGCCGCTCGACGTTTCGGGCGACTTCCCGCATCGGCTGGAGCGCGCGCTCGAAGCGGGGCCGGGGCTCGTCACTGCTTTCCAGCTTCGCGTGAAGGGTATCGACCAGCACGAGGCAGCGCGCCTAGCGGAGCCGCTGCAGGCGATCTGCTCTGCGTGCGATGTGGCGTTTATCGTCAATGACAGCATCGCGCTTGCCAAGAGGCTCAAGGCCGACGGGGTCCACCTCGGACAGAAGGATGGAAGCCCAAAGGAGGCAAGGCAGGAACTGGGGCCGCATGCGCAGATCGGCGTGACCTGCCACGACAGCCGCCATCTGGCGATGGAAGCCGGAGAGGTCGGAGCGGACTATGTCGCTTTCGGCGCTTTCTTTCCTTCGACCACCAAGGAAACCGAGCATCGACCCGAGCCCGAGCTGCTCAGCTGGTGGACGCAATTGTTCGAGATTCCCTGCGTCGCGATCGGCGGCATCACGCCGCAGAATTGCGACCCGCTGGTCGAAGCAGGAGCCGATTTTCTCGCCGTGTCGGGCGCGATCTGGAACGGCGATGAGGTACAGGCAATGAAGGATTTCGCGAAAGCGATCGCGAAGGCTTCAGCCAATCAGTAATTGCTGCCGACGCGCACGCAGATCATTCGACCGGTCGAGCCGTCCTCATTGATAGAGCGCAATTCATTGGTTCCAGTGCGGCGCAGCTGCTGGCCGTTCTTGGGGCCGCCGGTGAAGGTAAGCAGGTCGCCCCTGAGCAAATAGGTTCCGCGCCCGGTCTCGGTGCGGTAGCGCGAGGCGCGCGTGATGGTGAAGCTTTCCTCGTCCACCGGGATCAGCGCTGGGCCCGCCGCATCGCCTGGCAGCGAGCACTGATAGGGCCCATGCGGCATAGTCTTGAGGATTTCGCCCTGCGCGGGCGCTGCCAGCGCGAGTGCGGGCAGGAAGGTGAGCGGGATGAGCCGTTTCATGGCCGCCAGCGCTATCACGTTCGCGCGCGGCTCGCCAGCCGCCTTGCCCCGCGTTCGCACCTCGGCTAAGGGCGCGCGCTACAGCAGGAGGCCTGTGGCCTGCAAGTCCCTCGAAAAGGTAAGTTCCCATGAAGATCAGCGGCGTCGATATTCGCCCCGGCAACATCCTGGAATATGAAGGCGGCATCTGGAAGGTCGCCAAGATCCAGCATACGCAGCCCGGCAAGGGCGGGGCCTATATGCAGGTCGAAATGAAGAACCTGCAAGACGGCCGCAAGACCAACGTCCGCTTCCGCAGCGCCGACACGGTTGAGCGCGTACGGCTCGACACGAAGGAATTCCAGTTCCTTTATGAAGACGGCGAAATGCTGGTTTTCATGGACAATGACACGTACGAGCAGATCAACCTGCCGAGCGACCTCCTTGGCGATGCGCGCCCCTTCTTGCAGGACGGGATGCAGGTGACGCTCGAATTGTGGGAAGAAAAGCCGATCAGCGTCGAGCTTCCTTCGCAGATCGAAGCCACGATCGTCCAGGCCGATGCCGTGGTGAAGGGGCAGACCGCTTCTTCCAGCTACAAGCCCGCGATCCTCGACAATGGCGTGCGCATCATGGTGCCGCCGCACATCGAAAGCGGCACGCGCATCGTGGTCGACGTTTACGAACAGTCCTACGTCGGCAAGGCGAGCTAATCACGTGGCAGCGATATCCGGCCTCATCCGTGTCATGGAAAAGGCCGCCCGCAAGGCGGGTGGCCGGTTGCGGCGCGACTTCGGCGAAGTCGAACACTTGCAGGTCAGCCGCAAGGGGCCGGCGGACTTCGTGTCCAAGGCGGATATGCGCGCCGAGCGGACGATATACGACGAATTGCTGCAAGCACGGCCCGATTGGGGCTTCAAGCTGGAGGAAGCCGGCGAGATCGAAGGCGACCCGAGCAAGCCGCGCTGGGTGATCGACCCGCTCGACGGAACCAGCAACTTCCTGCACGGCATTCCGCATTTCGCGATTTCGATTGCGGTGCAGGAACCCAAGCTCGACGGTTCGGGCTGGGGTGAAGTGACCGCCGGGGTGATCTACCAGCCGATCACCGACGAAACCTTCTGGGCCGAGAAGTCGCGCGGTGCCTGGCTACAGGACGCGCGCCTCCGTGTCTCGGCGCGCTCGCAGATGCACGAAGCACTCATCGCCACCGGCATTCCGTTCCAGGGCGCGGGCGACGCGGCCGAATGGATGAAGATCTACGGGGCGATTGGGCCCAATGTGGCGGGTATCCGCCGATTTGGCGCGGCTTCGCTCGATCTTGCATGGGTCGCCGCTGGCCGGTTCGACGGCTTCTGGGAAACCGGCCTGAGCGATTGGGACACGGCAGCGGGCTGCCTGCTGGTGCGCGAAGCTGGCGGTTTCGTGAGCGATTTCCGCGGGCGTTCGGAGCCGATCGCTGCGCGACAGGTGCTCGCAGCCAACGATGCCTTGCATTCCAAGCTGCACAAGCTGCTGGCCAACGCCCTCAAGTAGCCAAGCGGTAGGGGCACTAGTTGCTTTGAGGTAGCAGTGGTGCGCAGCGCAGTCGCTAGCTATCCAGTCTCACCTGCATTTTCCCTGTTTCATGGGAATTTACAGGGAATATTGGCGGAAAGCGGCTTCCAGAAAGGCTCTGGAGGAAGCGGAGCGCCGCAGGAAACTGCCATTCCCGCCCTTGAATTCCCTACGCGGATAACAGGGAATTTTTTCAGGGTTATCTGGCAATTTTCACAGAAAGTATATTGACGGAAATGCAACCAACGCGCAGCTTAAATGTCTTTCAAAAATAGGTGTTTTTAATGTCGTCAATCGAAGTCAAAGCAATCACCATTCCAACCCTTTTAAACAATCTGTATATTGGCGAGTGGCTGACCCCTGAATTCCAGCGAGATTTTGTTTGGAGCAATGCTCAGATCGTTGGGCTTGTAAACTCAATCATTGATGCAAAGCCAATTGGCATGGCGACAATTTGGGAGCAAGAGGACAAGAGCGATCTACCTTTAGAGCACATTTCAACCAACGATT